>SYFN01000046.1 GCA_005800405.1 Burkholderiales bacterium | reverse complement strand
GCGCGCAATTGGCACCGGTGTCATGGGCGGCATGATCACCGCTACTGTGCTGGCCGTATTTTTTGTTCCGGTATTTTTTGTTGTGGTTCGTCGCATCTTCAAGGGTAATGAGCGACAGCGCAGATTGTATGCAGCGCACATGCATCAGGAAGAAGAAAAATCATGACCACAAAAACAATCTCGCTGATGCTATTGGCAGGAACCCTCGCTCTGTCTGCTTGCCAAATCATGCCTAAATTCAGCAAACCGGCAGCACCAATACCGGAAAAATTTCCGGTGGTAGCTGAGCCGGTGGCAGCACCCGTGGCTGACATCGGCTGGCGTGAATTTTTTCTGACCCCATCGCTCAAGCAAACCATTGCGTCAGCGCTTGCCAATAACCGTGACCTGAAAACTGCCGCGCTGCGCATCGACGAAGCACGCGCTTTGTACAACATTCAGCGTAGCGATCAGAAACCCACCGTCAATGCGACGGCTGGCGCATCGGATTCGCGGCAACTGCTGGCGGGCACTATGCGCGACACGACGATATACCAAGTCGGCGTGGGCATGACCGCGTTTGAATTGGATTTTTTCGGTCGCGTAAAAAATCTTTCTGAAGCAGCACTGGCTCAGTTCTTCGCTACCGAGGAAGCGCAACGCGCGATGCAAGTCTCGCTGGTCGGCGAAGTCGCCAAGGCCTGGCTAACCGAGCGCGGGCTGACGGAGCAGATCGCACTGGCTGAACGTACGCTCAAGGCTCGCACCACTTCTTATGAGCTGATCAAGAAGCGTTTTGATGCCGGAATTACGAATGCGCTGGAATTACGGCAAAGCGAAACGCTGGTACAAACGGCTCGCACTATCGTGCTGTCGCTCAAACGCGAGCACGCATTGAGTATCAATGCGCTCGCGCTGCTGGTTGGCACCAATACCCCTTCATCAGGGCAAAGTACAAATCTCTTATCGCAGCCGGTGACCGCTGATATCGGTGCAGGTTTATCATCGGAACTGCTCACCTATCGACCGGATATTCGTGCTGCAGAACAGCGACTACGCTCGGCGCAAGCGAATATCGCCGCTGCTCGCGCAGCGTTCTTTCCGCGTATATCGCTTACCGCAGGCGCAGGTCTGGCCAGTACAGAACTTGGCAACCTATTTCAAAATAATTCCGGTACCTGGATCTTCTCGCCCCAACTGGTGCTACCCATCTTCGATGCGGGTCGTAACAAAGCCAATCTGAGCTTGGCCGAGGTACGTGCTGATATCGCGATCGCCAGCTACGAAAAAATCATTCAGGTCGCCTTCCGTGAAGTGGCCGATGCCTTGGCGGCCCGCGCAACCCTGTCAGACGAAATCACAGCGCAGGAGGCCGTACGCGCGTCGCAGGCAGCACGCCTTGAACTTGCACAAACGCGCTACAAGAACGGTATCGCAAGTTATCTGGATGTGCTCGATGCCGAGCGTGAGATGTTTGCTGCCGAACAGCAGCTGCTGCAGACTAAACTACTGAAGATCACCAATGCCGTCGATTTATACAGATCGCTGGGGGGTGGATTGAATGAGGTGAATAAGTAAGTAAACAAATGAATTGTTGTGCGGATTTAGCTCATCCATCACTACTCGCACTATTTTTACTCAGCATTTTTAGTCGGCACTCAGACTCAGGCGTCCCGGCTGCCGCAGTTGAGAACGGATTTTCAATTCTGTAAAGCACATGCACTCAGAGTGAATGTCCGGGTAACAATCCCGGATGCTCGAATTTTTCACTCAAATAACCAAGACCAATACGCCTCATGACGGCGCGAGAGCGTAAATTGTGCTCTGCTGTGAACGCAACGATCTTCCGCAACTTCAGCTGACGAAAGCCGATTTCAAGCGCTGCGATCGCCGCCTCGCTAGCATAGCCCTTTCCCCAAAAATCTCGTGACAGCCTCCAGCCAATCTCCACACCCAGAGCAAATGGCAAATCATCACGCAGTTTGTTCAATCCGTACATCCGATAAAGCTGACTTCTCCCGGTATTTCAACCGCCCAGAAACCCCCACCCAGATCGTCGATTCGCTGCAGAATTTTGATGGCTACTGAATCACTTTGCTGACGATCCAACATAGTGGGAAAAATTCCATCACTCGAGGATTTTGATTTATATCAACAAAAGCCGATAGATCTTCGTCACACCAGGGACGCAATAAAAGACGCTGGAATTTTATTTCCAATGACTAGCTCTCCCGTGACTGACACCGCTAATGATCGCGCCTAATGCCATCCACATCTGTGGGCTGGGGATGTCCACGAACTCTACTTACAAATAGAAAACTTTTTACGCTTTGCGAATTTGATGGGTTCAAAGTCACCACATACAACACTAGGAAAACAAGAAAAAAGTCACAAATAAAGCTGATTATCATAGAATGTGACTGATTTTAGGGAGCTTGTCATGCCTGTGCTCTTCAAAGAGTGAAAGGCGGACCTGTCCGGAATACGGTCACGCGCCCAAAGTGGCGAAATCAGTGAGGTCACCTCTCACAACAAACTCATCGCCAGAATTACTGGAATACAAGCGGCCGACACCCACCCGCTGGGTGAGCTCGCTGCAGATAAGTCGGTGACCTGGAATGGTAAAAAGCCCTCATTCGTAAATCATCTGCCCCGACTAACCGAGGGCGGCAAATCCCTCAGCAAAATCATCCAGGAAGGCCGCGCTTGATCTTGTTTTGCGATACCTACGCTCTGGTAAAACTCTTCATTGAAGAAGAGTTCAGTGAGCTAGTGATCGAAACTGTGACCCACGTTAAATGTTGATCCAAAGTCTGTGAGAGTTTTTAGTCTAGCTTGACTTCATTGTAGATTCAATCTTTGCATCACCTCCTGTGGTGTTGGAATGGGTGGAAACAAGCTCAAGTGCAAGGCTTTTTCTGCTTTGGTCTTG
>SYFN01000045.1 GCA_005800405.1 Burkholderiales bacterium | reverse complement strand
GTGAATTTGATTGTTTTTTTCTCAGGTTGCTGGGCTTCTTGGCTAGCTGAGGCGACCACAGAGAACAACTTCGTCATGCTCACAAAGCCATCTTGTCAGATGTCTTGCAACAAGTTATCGAGTTGGGCTTTTATTTTTTCATTCGCATTCGTTTCATCAATTAAGATATTTTGCAGTAAATTTTCAGCCCAGTGACAAGCACTCCACTGCATTATTTTTCCAAATAAATTACTCAGAATACGTTGCGTTTTATTCGGGTATTTTTCTTTTGTGAAAAAAATTTTTCTTGGGTTGAACTTGCCTTTCTCATCAATAAATTCAAACCCCATCATCATCGCATCGTTTTCGGCGGATGTCGGGTCGCGTTTTTCGAGATTGCGGGTGGTAATTGTAGATTTTGTTGCAGGTCGCATGATGGTCTCGCAGCAAAAGTAAGTGTGCTCGCAAAGTAGCGTAGCGAGCTTCTATGACCATGGGTTGCTGAGCCGCCATGATGGTGTGTTGGCGATGCGCTATGGCCTAGGTGCTGAAACCCTCATCCTCAGCCAAGTAGCGCCACTGTCCTACCGGCAGGTCGCCAAGTTTTACGCGTCCGATACGCACGCGTTTAAGACCCAGTACCTTCAGTCCGACCATCTCGCACATTCGCCGTATCTGCCGTTTTTTACCTTCGCGCAGAACGAAGCACAGCTGGTCATCATTTTGCCAATGCACTTTGGCGGGCTTGAGTGGTTTGCCGTCCATGATCAATCCATGATTGAGGCGTTTGAGATCCTGATCCGGCAGCCGTCCGGGTTTGCTGTACTGCACGCGCACCAGATATTCTTTTTCGATCGTTGAGTGTTCGCCGACCAGCGTTTTGGCGATCCGGCCATCTTGGGTCAAGACCAGCAAGCCGACCGAGTCGATATCCAGCCGGCCGGCTGGCACCAGACTTTTGAGTTGGCCTGCGCTGAACTGTATGGGCAGTTTGTCTTGCGACCAGCGGTTCTCGGGTCGTACCAGCACCACGGCGGGCTGATAACCGTCTTCAGCCTGGCCGCTGACATAACCCATGGGTTTGTTGATCAGTACGGTGACACGTTTTGCCTGCTGCGCCTGCGCCTGACGTTCGATGGTGATTTTCTGATGCGGCAGTACTTTGCTGCCAAGTTCGGAGATAACTTTCCCGTCGACACGGATCCAGCCTTTGGCAATCCATTCATCTGCCTCGCGGCGGGAAGACAGACCCAGTTCGGACATGCGCTTGGAGAGTCGTACGAGTTCAGTCATGAAAGCTCAAACGCGCAGCGCATCCAGAAGATCGGATTCCAGTGCTATCTGGCCGCGCGCATTCGACAGCAGCGGTCCATCCACCAGAAAAACGTCCTCGACGCGTTCGCCCAGCGTGGTGATTTTTGCGGTGTGCAGATTGACTTTGTAGCGAGCCAGAACGCTGGCGATAGAGTACAGCAAGCCGGTGCGATCACTCGCCGATACCGACAGCAAATGATACTGACCCCGTTCATCGGGGCGCAGATCGACCGCCGGCGTAATCGGGAAGGTGCGCGAGAGTCGTGACAGGCGCGCTTTGCCCGGTGGCGGCAGTTCCGACTCGCTCAGCAGCCACAGGCTCAGGTCATGTTCGATGAGGGTGATCAGTTCGCGGTAATTGTCGGCAAAAGTGGGTTCGCTGACCAGAAAGGTATCGAGCGCGTAGCCGTCGCGCGTGGTCTGCACTTTGGCATCAAGAATGCTGAAGTTTTTACGATCAAAGTAACTGCAGATGCGGGCAAACAAGTCGGGACGATCGCGCAGATAGACCACGACTTGCAGACCCTCGCCAATGGGGCCGAGGCGGCAGCGGACGATCGCTTTTTCAGTGTTGGTGTGTTCGCACAGCACGCGCGTTTGCCAAGCGATTTCTGAGGCATCATGGCGAAGAAAGTAGCCGACATCGAGTGTTTTCCAGAGCGTCTCATGGGCGCGCACGGAAAGTCCATGAAGACGAAGTGAAGCGATGGCTTCCTGTTGCCGGTTGTGTAGTTCACGATCCGCGGAGGGTGCTTCGCCACCGAGTACGCGCAGGCTCATGCGGTAAAGGTCTTCGAGCAGTTTGCCTTTCCAGGCATTCCATACTTTGGGACTGGTGCCGCGTATGTCGGCCACAGTCAGCAGATAGAGTGCGGTAAGGTAGTGCTCGTTCTTTACGGTTTTGACGAACGCACGCACGACATCCGGATCCGACAAGTCCTGTTTTTGCGCGACCCGCGACATCAACAAATGATGCTCGACCAGAAAAACGACCAGGTGTGTTTCTTCTTTTGACAGTCCATGAGCGCGACAAAAAGCGCGTGCATCACGCTTGCCAAGCTCGGAGTGATCACCGCCCCGACCTTTGGCGACGTCGTGGAAGAGGGCAGCGATATAAATGAGCCATGGTTGTGAAAAATTTGCCATGAGCTGACTGCAGAAGGGATACTCATGCGCATGCTCGGGTATGGCAAATCGTCGCACATTGCGTACCACCATCAGGATGTGCTGATCGACGGTATACACATGAAATAAATCATGCTGCATCTGTCCGATGATGCGACGGAAGTTAGGCAAGTAGCGGCCCAGAATTGATAACTGATTCATCAGGCGCAGCGTATGGGTGATGCCTTTCGGTGCCCGGATGATTTGCATGAACAGCTCGCGATTCGCAGGATCGCGTCGGAACTTCGCATCGATACGAAACCGTTCATGCCAGATAGCGCGTTGCGTGCGCGCAGTCATGCCTTTGAGTTCGCCGTGCTGCTCCAGCAGCAGGAAGATTTCCAAAAGCGCAGATGGCGTTTCGGCAAAAACGCGCTCGTGCGCGATATCGATCATGCCATTGACTTCATTGAACTGGGGCGAGACCGCGCGCGACACACTTGCTTGCGGAAACAGATGCGCCTCGATGTTTTGCAGCAGGATGGTGTTGAGTTGGGTGACTGCCTTGGCCGCCCAGTAATAGCGCTGCATCAGCACTTCGCTAGCGCGACGTGTGTCGGTTGTGACAAAGCCAAAGGTGTCGGCTATTGCGGACTGCACATCGAAGATCAAACGATCTTCGCGTCGACCCGCATGCAGATGCAGCCGTATGCGGATGTCCTTGAATGCACGTGCTTTGGCAGCGAGCTGACGGGCTTCTGTTGCTGTGATCATGTCGCGCTCGGCGAGTTTGCGCCATGAATCGCCCAAGCCCGCTGCTTTGGCAATCCACAAAATCACTTGCAGATCACGCAGCCCGCCTGGGCTCTCTTTACAATTGGGCTCCAGGCTGTAAGGGGTGTTCTCGTATTTCACATGCCGCTGGCGCAATTCGAGGATTTTGTCCTGAAAAAAAGCGCGTGCATCCATTACGTGCGTGCAGCGATGCTGCAGCTCTGAGAACAGTGTTTTGCTGCCGTAGATGAGGCGGGCTTCCATCAGACTCGTCTGCACCGTGATGTCGGCAGCGGATTCGGTGAGGCACTCTTCGACGGTACGGATACTGTGCCCGATTTCGAGTCCCAGATCCCAGAGCAATTGCACTAGTTGCTCGAGCTTTGCCTTGAATGCCTGATCAGGCGCTGCAGGAAGCAGGATGAGCAAATCGATATCGGAGTAGGGGAAGAGCTCACCCCGGCCATAGCCGCCCACGGCGACCAGCGCAGCGGAGTTGGGCATGGCGAACTGTTTCCATGCGCGCGTCAGTACCAGATCGGCGTTTTGTCGTATGCGCTTGAGTAAACGTTCAGGACGCCGATCTTGTTCGTGGTCAGCGACGATAGTCTGGCGTCCGAGCTTGAGTTGCTCTCTCAGCGAAAGGGCCAGCTGGGCCGTATCAGGCCATGGCGGCTGGCTTGCCTGCATGGCTTTCCTGAATAAAGGCTGGAGGCGATGGGCTTGCCGCCGATACCGTGAGGACTTCGTAACCGGTTTCCGTTACCAGAACTGTATGCTCCCATTGGGCTGACAGGCTGCGGTCGCGGGTTTTGATGGTCCAGCCATCACCCATTTCACGTATTTCGCGTTTACCCGCATTAACCATCGGTTCGACCGTGAAGATCATGCCGGCCTTAAGCTGATCGAGCGTGCCGGGCCGACCGTAATGCAAAACCTGCGGTTCTTC
>SYFN01000044.1 GCA_005800405.1 Burkholderiales bacterium | reverse complement strand
GATTGGCCGAGTTGAGCATTTCATACAAAGCGTTGTTAAGTACCATGGGCAAACCCTGCCCACCAAATTCAGGATCGCAGGAAAGCGAAGGCCAACCCGCATCCACATAGCGGCGATAGGCGTCGGCAAATCCCTCGGGCGTGGTCACCGTATGCGTTTCTGCATTGAAATGACAACCTTCGCGGTCACCCTGATGATTAAGCGGGAAAATAACCTCGGCTGCAAATTTGCCGCCCTCTTCCAACACTTGGTTGAGGGTCGCTGCATCAAGACTTGCATGTGCGGGCAAGGCCGATAGGGCCGTATCCACTTCAAGCAATTCATGCAATACAAACTGCATGTCACGCAGGGGCGCACGGTAACTGGGCATGAAGATCTCCTGAAATGAAATACGCGGTGGCGATGAGGCTAGCTTTTTTCAGTGACGATGAGGCCGTTTTTTTGCAAAAATAACGATCGTCGATGAATCAAATCTGTATGGCAAAACACTACTTACGTGACCCTGACCGAGTCAATCAGGCGCGCAAAGCCTGCATGCGCGCGATCAACACAGCCGGGACTACGAATGAAGCGTGCATCATGATGGAGGGCGAGAACAAGCCCATACATCTCAAAGACCAGCTGCTGTGTATCGGTATCAGGTACCAAATTGCGTTCATCAACTGCTTGCTGCGCCGCGCGTTGCAGCGCCAGCTGCCAGGTGCGAACCATCGTGACCAGATGCTCGCGTATCGGACCGGGACGGTCATCGTATTCCACCGCACCGCTGATATAGATACAACCGGAAGCGATTTCGAGACTGACGCGCGCTATCCAGCGGCTGAACAAACTTTGCAGGCGCGGCAGACCCCTTGGCTCACGCAGGCTGGGAAAAAAAACTTCTTGTTCGAATTGCTGGTGATAGAGCTTCAAGACATTAATCTGCAAATCCTCGCGCGATCCGAAGTGCGCAAAAACGCCGGATTTGCTCATGCTCATGCGCTCGGCCAGTACGCCAATGGTCAAACCTTCAAGTCCCTCGCGGCTGGCAAGGTGAAGCGCCACCTCCAGAATACTGGCGCGGGTTTGCTCGCCTTTCCGCAGAGGTTTATGAAGAACTTCGGTCATGGGAGAACTCCGGAAGGCACAATAGAACGATCGTCCTATTATGCACTGAAACGCCGTCCGAGAGCCTGCTGTCTCAGGTCGAGCAGGGTGTTAAGTGCGCGAACGGTCGATCATGCGCCGGTCACGCTTGGTCGGGCGACCCCGTAGTGCCTCACCGGGCTCACTGAAGATTTTGCGCTGCTCGGCGCGCTGCTCGCGCTGACGCAGGCTGTCTTCGGTTTCCTCGTAAAGCGCCTGAGCCACCGGGGCAGGTCCGCGCTGTCCGGACAAGGCAACGACCCGGACTTGCCATTCGGTGCTGCCGTTGTCGATATCGAGCAAGTCACCGGGGCGAATATTGCGAGCCGGTTTGCGCCGATCTCCATTCAAGCGAACCCGGCCGCGCTCGACGGCGTCCGATGCCAGCGACCGTGTCTTGAAGAAGCGCGCCGCCCACAGCCATTTATCAATTCGAATAGGTTCGTCCATAGCGGCATTGTAGAGATTTTCGAAGGAGGGGACCTGTTACTTACTTCGTGTATCGACCTGCCGTGATCATTTTCAGTACCGTGCGATAAAGCAGGTATGCTAGACGATTTCCGATTCGTCGCAACCATGAGAACTGCGCGACATCTGTGGCACTAACGAGCGTACCCTCAGCCACACCACGCGCGATGATATCTCGCAGCGCCATCGAAAAATGGACGTCGCGGACAATGATATTAGCCTCATGATTGACAACCAATGACAAATCATCGAAATTACTCGATCCCAGCGTTGCCCATGTATCGTCCACCACAGCCGCTTTGCCGTGGAGCTGGGTCGCACGATATTCGACGATATGAATACCCGCTCGAATGAAGCGCGGATAAAACGACTGCGCCACCGCATCCTGCATGACGAACTGTCCAACACCGATGAGCAACGTGATATCGACACCGCGTGATGCAGCATGCATCATCGCGCGGCGTAATTTTCGGCCCGGCGCAAAATAAGGCGTAACCAGTACGGCGCTTTGCTGTGCGCGTCCAAGCGCCTGCAACAGCTGACGCTCAATGGCTACACGGTTGCGAAGGTTGTCCCGCACCACGAGGGCTGCCTCGGCAACCTGCCACGGCACACTGAGACATGATGCATACCACTGGCGTATATGGTCTAGCCGACGGCGCAATGTCTGCTCGGATTGCCGCTCCCACTGCGCTATGATTCCGCGTGGACACCATCCACCAGCGGTCCGATAATGCTGACGGCAAAATCCCAGCGCGGGGCCGGCAAAGGCGTACCGCTCTGATCATTGGAAATGAGGTCATCATTGATGTTCAAGCCACCAAGAAAAGCGAGGTGCCGATCTATGACAACTATTTTTCTGTGAGTTCGTGCGACACCCCGCCGAAACCAGGGATTGAACGCAACGAAGTCAATACCGACACGCGTAAATTCAGCCATCAGTGCAGTCACGTTCGATTGCCCCGTGCCTAACCAGTCAACCAAGACGTGTACCGCTACACCACGCTGTGCTGCGCGCACTAATGCTTGTTTGATCTGATTGGCAGTGCCGTCAATGGCAAAGATGTAGGTCTCGAGATAAATCTCGTCTTGGGCCGCATCAATCGCATGAATGAGTGCAGAAAAAAACTCGGCACCGCGGTGCAGCAGCAATAAATGATTGCTGCGGCTATAGCTCGCGACCGGCATGCTGTTTTTCCTGGAATGCACACTGCGCACTCACCGCTGTTGCAGATTGCTGCAAACTTAGCTCTACCACCAAAGGGGTATGATCGGAAAGCCGTGCCCAGCTGGCGCCAAAAAGAACTCTCGCACTGTGCACCTCAAATCCTCGCACATAAATACGATCGAGTTGAAGTATCGGCATCGCCGCTGGAAAAGTGCGCGCGGGTGTTTTTTTGGGGCCGCGTCCCGACAACCGGCGTAAATCCGTACCGAAGCCACGCACGGACAAACTCTGATCAAAAACTTCCCTGACATGAAGCTGATCACGAAACGTCTTGCTCAGTGAATTGGTCCAATCATTGAAATCACCTGCAATCAAAAGAGGAGCGTCTGCAGGTGCAGTTGAGCTTACCGCCTCGATCAATGCTGCCGTCTGGCGCAAGCGGCTCCCTGCAAATAATCCCAGATGCACCACATAGCAATGGATGCTGACCTCAGCGATCGGCAACACGCAATGCAAAATACCGCGCGATTCATAGGCATGATCAGACACATCATGATTGAAGGCCGATTCAATTGGAAAGCGTGACAGCAACGCATTGCCGTGATGGCCATGATCGTAGATTGCGTTCATGCCGTAAGCCACATGATGGGTGTCTCCTGCCAGAAATTCATGCTGCGCTTGAGCCGGCCATTTACCTGCATGTCGAAGAGCGAGTAAGTCGCGGCGGCCCTGTACTTCCTGCAAAAACAGGATATCAGGCGCCATGGCCGTGATGGCCTGCTTGATGCCGTGGACGCGCGGTCGCGTGCCTACGGTACTGATGCCTTTGTGAATATTCTAGGTCGCGATGCGAAGTTTCATGCTACTTGGCGTTGTGATGTGAATCGCATTATTGGTCGCAATATTGGGCTCGATGTCAACGACTTCGAAGACTTAGCCCTGCCGGGATAATTGCAGAATAGCTTCTGCATTGGAAGGCGAAAAACACCGATCTGCCGCCTCGCGCCAAGACAGCCAGCGGTATTGCAGATGTTCGCGTTCCGCCAACTGGATGGGGATATCGGATGGCACCAGCAAGCCAAACACATGCTCGGTGTTATGCGTAACACCCTCGGCATAACGGTGGCGCCAGACCGGATAGATCTCATAGACGTTGGAAAGTTGCCAGTCACGAAGATTTTTAACGGGGACATGCTCACTGGCAATCAGGATACCGGTTTCTTCGTGCACTTCTCGTATCGCGGTCGTCAGCAGCGGCTCATCCAGCGCATCTTTGGAGCCGGTGACAGATTGCCAGAAGCCGGGCTTGTCTGCACGCTCGAGCAACAGCACCTGCAGATCAGCCGTGTGAATGACAACGAGGACAGATTCGGGGATTTTGGGGACGGGCATAAGATCGCAACGTGTTTAACGCCGAAATCATTATGCCCGGTTTACTCTACGACTGCTGCGACATCACAACCTCGGGCAGTGCCACCCCCAGCGCCGCCCACATCTGCCGCCACTGACCAAAGATTTGATCGGCATGAATGTCCTGATCTTCTTGCTGCAAGGTGGTCATTCCTGTCGCAAACCCCGGCAATATTTACTCTTCAGGATCCTCAAGCACTGCTTTGTTTATTTGATTGAACAAGCGTTCCCTTACCTGCGACGCGCCCAAACCACATACTCGCCCAATGGCCGCCATCGGTGGCAAATCCAACGACTTAAGACGCAAGTCCTTCCAAACGTTTTTGACTCGCTCAGTCATGTGGTCCGCATTCACTGCATAAATGCCCTGCTTGGTCAGCGCTTTGGTAAAGCCAGCTGCATCAAAATCCCCGCCAAGCCTGATATATTTTTCGCATAGTCTTTTCAACGTTTCGGGAAATTTCGCCAGCTCTTTCAGAAAATATGCCTCGATCGCAAGCAGCAAGGTCTCTGGCTGACGCTTCAGCACATTATCGACAATGGACAGGGTTGCCAGTGAAAGATACTTGTTTTGAAAAGGTTGATTACTTTGCCACGCACGCTGAATTGCTTGCAGCTTGAATAGCGACACTTTCTGTGAGTGCGAAGCAGGCATCACCCTGTCTGTACCGGCTAATGCAGGGGGCAGTTTAGTCAAGTTTTTCGGATGGGGCGTCAGCGCATCGCGGATAAGGTAAGAGAACAAGGGGTGAGATGAAATCTCGAAATTACTGATTGGCTGACGTGAAGTCTCTTCATCGGCCGCCAAAAAATGATTCAGATAGCTTTGCCGGCAGTAACCACGCAGGATCGATAATATTGTCTTCTGTCGCCGTGTCCAGCTGCGCTGCCATACAGCGGAAAACTCGGTCCAGATCATGCTGGTGCGCATTGCTGCGACGTCCACGTCGTCCGAAAAATCATCCGAGGAGTCGCTTGTGGGCACTGGGTCCCAACCCTCCGGGAAAGGCCAGTCATTGCTGATTCACTGTAGCAGCACATCGTAACGATCATGCTTCGTGGCCTGCGTAAAAATGTTATCGCCGATGCGCTCGCCGTACCTATTTTGACGGTTAAGATTCGCGCTGCGCTCGATCAGCAAAGTCATCATCTCCCAGTTCAACTTCTCGGAGGCCATGGGAAGTGGCGTCATCATCATCTCGCCGCCGACATCGACCGGAAAGTTCTGCAGTGGGTTACCGAATGACAGTGGTTACGGGAAAAAAATATGGGTCAATGACCGAAGGCGGATGACGGTCGCTCTGGCGACACGCAGGTTGGGAAATAACGAGGAAGCGACGTCGCAGCGTGTGCCGCGACGCCGTGTAAAACATCAGCTCTTGACAGCAGGCTCCACAGCACGCAGACGAATATGCAATTCTTTCAACTGCTTCTCATCCACCTCGGAGGGCGCCTGTGTCAGCAAGCATTGCGCGCGCTGGGTCTTGGGGAAAGCAATCACATCGCGAATGGATTCGGCACCGGTCATCATGGTGACGATACGATCGAGGCCGAAAGCTAAACCACCGTGCGGAGGCGCGCCATACTGAAGCGCATCGACCAGGAAGCCGAATTTGAGTCGCGCTTCTTCTTCGCCGATATTGAGGGCGGTGAATACTTTGCTCTGCACATCCGCGCGGTGAATACGGACTGATCCGCCACCGAGCTCCCAGCCATTCAGGACCATGTCATACGCCTGCGCGATGGCCTTGCCAGGATCGGTAATGATGAAATCCTCGTGCCCTGCCTTGGGGGCAGTGAAGGGGTGATGCAGCGCATTCCAGCGGTTTGCGTCTTCGTCGAATTCGAACATCGGGAAGTCCACCACCCACAGCGGACGCCAGGCGTCTTCGAACAAGCCGTTCTTGCGACCGAAATCACTGTGGCCGATCTTCACGCGCAGCGCACCAATGGCGTCGTTAACGATCTTAGCTTTATCGGCACCAAAGAAAATCAGATCGCCGTCCTGCGCACCCGTACGCTCGAGGATCTGCGTCAAGGCAGCATCGTGAATATTTTTAACGATCGGCGATTGCAGACCATCACGGCCTTTGGCTTTTTCGTTGACCTTGATGTACGCAAGACCTTTGGCGCCATAAATGGCGACGAACTGGGTGTACGCGTCGATTTCGGAGCGCGGCATGCCGCCGTTTTCATTCGCGCCGCCGGGTACGCGCAGACCTACCACGCGGCCGCCTTCTATATTCGCAGCACCCGAGAAGACTTTGAAATCAACGTCTTTCATCAGCTCGGTCAGCTCGGTGAATTCGAGCTTGACGCGCATGTCGGGTTTGTCGGAACCGTATTTCGCCATCGCGGTCGCAAAATCCATCACCGGGAAGGGATCGGGCAGATCGACATTGAGCGTGTTCTTGAAGGTCTTGCGAATCATGCCTTCGAACAGATCACGAATTTCCTGCTCGGACATGAACGAGGTTTC
>SYFN01000043.1 GCA_005800405.1 Burkholderiales bacterium | reverse complement strand
TTGCGCCGACTATGATGATCAGTCCGCGCTTGGACATGACGATATCTTTGAGTTGTGGTGGTACGTTCAGCGCATCAAGCTCGGGGATGTCGGTAGTAATGGTTCGGGCCGCCATAGCTGCTTTGGCCTGCTGCATGAAGGCTGACACGCGAAACCTATCTAGGCCTTGTGGGCTGACGGCGAAATTGCATTCATGCGTTGACTGGAATTCTGTCGACTGTGATTCGTTCATGAGCGCATGAACGAGTGCGGCGCTTTCCTCGGCAGATAGGATGGTTTTGGAGATCGGCGTGAGTTTGCCGCTGAATTTGATGGCTGGTGCAAAGCCGGCGGTGATGAACAGATCTGAACCGCCTTTTTCTTTCATCAAGCCCAGCAATTGATATATCAGTGATTGCGCGCGGGTGATTTTCATGATTAACCCGTAATGTTCTCGGGCATTTTGGCGGCAGCACGTGCGGCCTCCAGCGAGATTCGATGGCTCTTGACCAGTCCCATCAGGCAGGCATCCAGCGTCTGCATACCCAGCGCAGTGCCAGTTTGTATGGCCGATTACATTTGAGCGACCTTGGCTTCCCGAATCAGATTCCGTGTCGCCAGGGTGCCCAACATGATTTCATGTGCACCTACCCGGCCGTTGCCTTCGCGGTTTTTGATCAGTGTTTGCGAGATCACTGCTTGCAGTGATTCGGATAGCATCGCGCGCACCATATCTTTTTCTTCGCCGGGGAAGACATCGACGATACGGTCTATCGTTTTGGAAGCTGACACGGTATGCAAGGTGCCGAATACCAAATGTCCCGTTTCTGTTGCCGTCAGTGCCAGTCGAATCGTTTCAAGATCGCGCAGCTCGCCGACCAGAATCACGTCGGGATCTTCACGCAGTGCTGAGCGCAGAGCTGCAGAGAATGAATGTGTATGCGGGCCGACTTCACGTTGATTAATCAGTCCTTTTTTGGATTCATGAACGAATTCAATCGGATCTTCAATCGTCAGCACATGGGCATATTCATTTTCATTAATATGATTGACCATCGCTGCGAGCGTGGTCGATTTGCCTGAGCCTGTCGGGCCAGTGACCAGCACTAATCCCTGTGGTTTCAGCGCGAGATCGGCAAAAATCGGCGGTGCTTTCAGGTCTTGCAGAGACAGGATTGTCGAAGGGATGGTACGCATCACCGCAGCGGCGCCACGATCTTGGTTGAAAGCATTCACTCGAAAACGGGCGAGGCCGGGCAGCTCGAACGAGAAGTCGACTTCCAGTGCTTCTTCATAGCGCTTGCGCAGCGCATCGTTCATGACCTCATAGATCATCGCGTGGACTTCTTTGTGCGTCATGGGCGGCAGGTTGATGCGCCGCACATCGCCATGCACCCTGATCATCGGTGGCAAGCCTGCGGACAAATGAAGATCAGACGCACCGTTTTTGACGGTAAAAGCAAGCAGTTCGGAAATGTCCATTGTCGGTAAGGCAGATCGGCAATACGTTCAGACTGCTCAGGCAGTCAAATTTGCCATTAGATGCGCATTACTGCAGCGTCTATCTGGCTCTGGAACGCGCGATTATCTGCCTGCGCCGAGGTGGGCTACAAGAAGGAGTCGGGAAAAAATGGGCCGCTGTTGTCTGCGCGCGGCATTTGAAGAATCGGATGGAGCTCATCCCAACGCAATGCCGGTAAAGACGGCAGCGCCCAGCCAGTTGTTGTGTCTGAATGCGGCAAAGCAACGCATGCGGTCGCGGCCGCGTATCAGCGTCCAGTGATAGACGGCGATCCCAGCCGCGACAAGCATGCCTATCAAGAATCCGGCGCCCAGTCTGTGCTGCAGACCCACAGCAGTGATCAGCGCAAGGCTGATTGCGTAGCACAGCATGACGGCCAGTACATCGTATCGTCCGAAGGTAATCGCTGAAGTACGTAGGCCAATCCGAAGATCATCGTCCCGGTCGACCATTGCGTACTCCGTGTCGTAAGCCAGCGCCCAAAAGACATTCGCCAGCAGCAGCAGCCACGCCTCAACGGGTACGGCGTCGAGCACGGCGGCATAGGCCATCGGTATGCCGAAGCCGAAAGTAATGCCCAGATAGGCCTGCGGCAGCGCGAAAAATCGCTTGAAGTAGGGATAGCTTGTAGCGATCAGGACGGCGAGTACCGATAACTGTTGGGTGAGCAGATTGAGTGGCTGTATCAGCGCAAGCGATAGTAGGGCGAGCACCGCGGCGACCAATACCGCTTCCCACGCTTTGATCTGACCGGAGGTCACTGGACGTCCTGCGGTACGTTTGACATGGCGATCAAAATCGCGGTCGGCAAAATCATTGATCGCACAACCGGCCGAGCGCATGAGTACGGTGCCCACGGTAAAAATGGCCACCAGATGCCAGTCTGGTTTGCCCGTAGAGGCCAGCCACAATGCGCACAAGGTGGGCCATAGCAGCAGCAGGCTGCCGATGGGTTTGTCAAGACGCACCAATCGGGCGTAGAGAATGAGTCGATGAATAATCACAGCGTCAAGGGTCTCGTATTCTTTGTTCTCACAGTCAGTGGTTATTCAACGAAAGGGGCTATGTCCCAGCTTTCGCTGGGATGACGATTTAGAGGACATCAATTCTTCACACGTCATCCCAGCGAAAGGTTGTAGCGGGGGATGTCAGGTTGTATGCGGTCTCCCCGCGTAACGGTCATGGCGTACTCGCCATTACGCGCCCTGCAAAGGGGGATCCAGCGTCTTTGCTTTACCAACGCACATCAAGTTTCAGCACGACCTCAACGTTCGACTGACGAAAAAAAATCATCGTCATACTAAGCCCAGATGAACCATCAGACGAGTCACCCTTCTTGCAGCCCGGCACCCGGCAGCATGGTGAGGCCGGGCATGGGGCAGGACAGTACGGCCTGCCTTACGGCTTCAATCGCACCGGCACGCGTAAAGCTTTTGCGCCAGGCGATAACGACGCGACGCGACGGTACGGGGTCTTCGAAGGGGACGTAGTGCAGCATATGGTCGGGTCCCGGCGTGACCGGCACCGAGCCTTTAGGCAACACCGTGATGCCGATACCTGAAGCGACCATATGACGGATGGTTTCCAATGAAGAGCCTTCGAAAGTACGCGCGATACCACCGCCGGCGGTCGACAAGCGCGACATCTCGGGGCAGACTTCAAGCACTTGATCACGGAAGCAATGACCTGAGCCGAGCAGCAGCATGGTCTCGGTCTTGAGTTTCGCGCTGGAGATGGCTTGCCGCGCTGCCCATTGATGATGGCGGGGCAGAGCGATCATGAAGGGTTCGTCATAGAGCGGACACACCATCATGCCTTGTTCATTGAAAGGTAGCGCCATGATCGCTGCATCGAGTTCACCGGCGCGCAGCAGTTCGATCAACTTGACCGTGAAATGCTCCTGCAGGATGAGTGGCATTTGCGGGAATTTGTCGATCAGAGTCGGTATCAATTGCGGCAGAAGATAGGGCGCGATCGTATAAATGACACCGACCCGCAGCGGGCCCACCAAAGGATCCTTATTTTGCTTGGCGATGTTCTTGATGTAAGCGGTCTGCTCCAGTACATGTTCGGCTTGCGCCACGATCTGAGCGCCGATAGGGGTTACTGTGACTTCGGAACCGCCGCGCTCGAAGATGGGCACACCCAGTTCATCTTCCAGCTTTTTGATCGCGACCGAGAGCGTGGGCTGAGCGACGAAACAGGCTTCGGCAGCACGGCCAAAGTGTTTTTCGCGCGCGACAGCGACGATATATTTCAGTTCAGTGAGTGTCATGGTTGCAAGTGTCGCACAAGTGTCGGATTCAGTGCTCGGTACAAGCGCTTCGTGCCATTCTCGCCGCGACCGTGTTAGACCCGCAGATAATCTTCTTTCGCGCCCAGCCAGCGCGCCAGATGAGCGTCCGCAATCGCGGGTGCATGGGTCAGCAGATTGTGCGCAACATCACGCGCTTGTTGTACCAGCCATTGGTCTTGTTCCAGATCAGCGAAGCGCAGCATCGCTTGCCCGGATTGACGTGCGCCGAGAAATTCGCCGGGCCCGCGTATGTCGAGATCGCGACGCGCAATCTCGAAACCATCCGCCGTTTCACGCATGATGGCGAGACGCTGCTTTGCAACAGGCCCGAGTGGCCCCTGATACATCAGCAGGCAGGCGCTGGCATCGGTACCCCGACCTACGCGGCCTCGCAGTTGGTGCAGCTGCGACAGACCAAATCGCTCCGCATGCTCAATCACCATCAGCGAGGCATTCGGTACGTCGACTCCGACCTCAATGACGGTGGTGGTCACCAGTACCTGCTGCTCACCGCGCGCGAAAGCTTCCATGACCTGCTGCTTTTCTGCCGGTTTGAGGCGACCGTGGACCAGACCGATGCGCAAATCAGGCAGTGCCGCGGTCAGCATTGCATGCGTATCAGTCGCCGTCTGCAGCTGCAAGGCCTCGGATTCTTCAATGAGCGGGCAGACCCAGTAGATCTGCCGACCTTCTTTGGCTGCAACGTGAACGCGTTCTATCACCTCATCACGTCGCTCTTGTGCAATCAGTCGGGTGATTACCGGGGTGCGACCTGGTGGCAGTTCATCAATGACGGAGACTTCGAGATCAGCGAAATACGTCATCGCAAGCGTGCGCGGAATGGGCGTGGCCGACATCATCAGCTGATGCGGCACACTGGCCATGCCTTTGTTGCGCAACGTGAGTCGCTGTGCAACGCCAAAGCGGTGCTG
>SYFN01000042.1 GCA_005800405.1 Burkholderiales bacterium | reverse complement strand
CGACTACGATGGCCGCTGCCACTTGCGTTTTGATGACACCAATCCGACCAAAGAAGAACAGGAATACGTCGACACCATTATCGATAGCGTTCAGTGGCTAGGATTTTCCTGGCAAGACCACGCTGATACGCATCAGTATTTTGCCAGCGATTATTTTAATCAGCTCTTTGAAATGGCTGAGTGGCTGATTACGGCTGGCCATGCGTATGTCGACTGCCAGTCGGCAGAAGATATGGCCGCCAACCGCGGCAGCTTCAGCGAACCAGGTAAAAATTCACCCTTCCGCGACCGCCCCGCAGAAGAATCACTGGATCTGCTGCGTCGCATGAAGGCGGGCGAATTCGCTGATGGTCAGCACATACTGCGCGCGAAAATAGACATGGCCTCGCCCAACATGAATATGCGCGATCCAGCCATCTACCGCATACGCCATGCACATCATCATCGCACCGGCGACCAATGGTGTATCTATCCTATGTATGACTATGCGCATCCGATTTCGGACGCGATAGAAAACATTACGCACTCGCTGTGCACCCTGGAGTTTCAGGACCATCGCCCGTTTTATGACTGGATACTCGAACGACTCACCGAAGGTGGTTTTTTCAAAAAACCTCTGCCGCAGCAATATGAATTTGCGCGCCTGAACCTGACGTACGCGATCACGAGCAAGCGAAAGTTGTTGCAACTGGTCGAGGAAAAGATTGTGGATGGTTGGGATGATCCTCGCATGCCAACGATTGTCGGTATACGCCGTCGCGGCTTTACGCCTGAATCCCTGCAGCTGTTTGCTGAACGTATCGGTGTAGCAAAAGCAGATAGCTGGATCGACATGAGTACGCTGGAAAGTGCTCTGCGAGACGATCTTGATGACAAGGCGCCGCGAATCATCTGCGTCCTTAACCCTCTCAAACTCATCATCGAGAATTTTCCCAAAACGCAAATCGAAGCTTGCAGCGCGCCAGTGCACCCGCATCATCCCGAGCGCGGCATCCGTCAGTTCCCCATCAGCCGCGCGCTGTGGATAGAGCAGGAAGATTTCATGGAAGTACCCGAGAAAGGCTACTTCCGTCTTTTCCCGGGCAACAAAGTCAGACTGCGGTATGGCTATGTGGTCGAGTGTACGGGCTTCGACAAAGACGCCTCGGGCAAAGTGATTGCTGTCCATTGCACTTACTACCCGGACAGCAGGAGCGGCACCGATGGCGCTTCAACCTACAAGGTCAAGGGCAACATCCACTGGGTATCCGCAGCACAGGCGGTGGCGGCTGAGATACGACTTTATGATCGTTTGTTCACCGATCCGCATCCGGATGCCGGCGGCACGGATTTCAAGCAATCACTCAATCCAAACGCCAAGTCCGTGATCAACGCCTACCTTGAAGCCGGTGCAGACAAAGCGAACCCGGATGACAAATTTCAATTCGAACGTCACGGCTATTTCGTCGCTGACCGCGTTGACTCTGCGCCTGGCAAGCCGGTCTTCAACCGCATCGTCACCTTGAAAGACAGCTGGGCGAAATAAGCGCGCTAACACTTTACGAAGACGTTAGAAATTTATCCGGCCAGCCTTGCTTCACATGCCCTTTTTCGTGCTCACACTTGCGGCGCTGTCAGCACCTACGTCTTTGTCTGTTTTGCTCCGCTTGGTTCGCGCCCGCCGGTTCCAGGTGCGAATGATTTCACTCGCCGTATCCCGTCCGCCCAAACCAAAGGCGAGTCCCAATGCAATTGCAAAAGCACCAACCACGGCCATGAATCGCATGTTGACTAACGTCGTTGCCACACCAATCTGGCTCACAGCCACAACAACGGTGAAGGCCCACACCGCCATCGAGGCGAGTTTGGCGAGGAAATCAGAATTATCAAGGTCGGCTTCGGCCGTCATCCCACGCACTAGTTTCGATACCGCGTTGGCGGCGATACCACCGATGACCAGCACCACCAGCGCGACAGCAAGGTTGGGCAACCATAAAAGGAGATCGCGCAGTGCTTCAGATACTGCTAGCAATCCCAGTGCATCAAAGGCAACGACGATCACGATGAGCCGCACAAACCAGTTTGCGATGGATGCAGTCATGCCGGCTGAATCTGTCTCAGTACCCGTCTTGCTGACAAAGTCCGCGAAGCCGGAGCGTTCAGCAAGTTGATTGAAATGCGCCTTGCGTAACAGTAAGGCAATCGCCTTGGCCAGCAGCGCAGACACGATCCACCCTACGATGACAATGACGATAAAGCCAAACAGGCGCGGTATGGCAGCAAAGAAAAGCGACATCGCGCTGGTGAATGATGCCATCAGCGAAGCACCTTAGTCTGTGACTTGTGATTCCATGATTACCCCTCTCCTGACGATAGCCTTGAAAAGGTCTAGACTCCCAATTTCGCATATCGATCTCGGTAATGTTTGACTCTCCACACCCTTCCTGCATGGACTTCGAGAAACTGATCTTCATCTATCTGGAAACCACAGGTGCCAACCCGACGATAGATCGTATTACCGAGATTGGATTAGTCGAAGTTGACCGCAGGGGCAACGCCACACACTGGTCCAGTTTGGTCAATCCCAGTGTGTCGATTCCAGCATTCATTCAGAGCTTGACGGGCATCAGCAATGAGATGGTGCGCACCGCGCCATCCTTTGCACAACTGGCAGCGGCATTGCATGAGCGTTTAGAGGGCACCTTGTTCATTGCACACAATGCACGCTTTGATTACGGTTTTCTGCGTAATGCTTTTAGCGAGGTCGGCTACAGCTTCCGCTCCGAAGTACTGTGTACCGTCAAACTTTCGCGCGCGCTTTTCCCTAATGAGTCACGTCACAGCCTTGATGCTCTCATTTCACGGCATCAGCTCAAGGCGGATGCACGGCACCGCGCACTGGCTGATGCAGATCTGATCTGGCAGTTCTGGCAAACACTGGAGCAGCAAGTGCCTCAGGATGTACTGATACCCGCTGTGAAAACCTTATTACAGCGACCCAGCCTTCCATCACATCTTCCCAGTGACGCACTGGATCGTTTGCCTGACACGCCAGGAGTGTATCTGTTTTATGGCGAAAATGATTTGCCACTGTACGTCGGAAAAAGTGTTCATCTGCGTCAGCGCGTGATGTCACACTTCAGTGCTGATCATAAACTCTATAAGGACATGCGTCTCGCCCAACAACTGCATCGCATCGAGTGGCGTGAAACCGTCGGTGAAATCGGTGCTCTGCTCCTTGAGGCACAACTGGTTAAATCGCTGCAGCATATCCATAACCGCAAATTGCGACGTCAGGGCAGTTTGTGTGCCTGGCGAGCGAAAGTCGATGCAGGCGTTTATGCGCCGCCTGAGCTCA
Organism: Burkholderiales bacterium; assembly: GCA_005800405.1. Taxonomy (GTDB): domain Bacteria; phylum Pseudomonadota; class Gammaproteobacteria; order Burkholderiales; family Burkholderiaceae_D; genus Pernthalerella. Next base: position 4,137 of record SYFN01000042.1, on the reverse strand, counting down.
GTAATGCCAGCGACGCAGATTTTGGTCGTACGGATACGGTCTACGGTTTATTCAGCTCCAAACGCAAAGCGGAGAGCACGCTGCGAGAACTAGCGGAGCATCATCAGTTATGCCTAGTGCAAATCGGCCTTGAGGGACGTGCGCAATCCAACAAACCGTGCTTCGGGTGGCAGCTGCAGCGCTGCAAAGGTGTCTGCATCGGCAAGGAGCCCGAGGCCTTGCATCACGCGCGCTTACTGACAGCGCTCTCGGGACTCCGCGTGAAGACCTGGCCTTTTGAGGGCGCAGTTGGCCTGATTGAAAAAGGTGCTCAGGGCAAATCGGCCGTACATTGGGTGAATAACTGGTGTTATCTGGGTACCGCAGAACCTGAGGAAGCCTTACAGGATCTGATCGAAAACTCTCCTGCTCGGCCAGTGTTCGACATGGAGACTTACAAGATTCTCAGCAAAGCTTTGATGAAACAACATCTCACGGTGCGGACGCTGAGCGAGGTAACGATGGAAAACTCATCTTAATTTGATAATCTTCTTTTGAATTTTGTACCGATCGGCTTTTCGGACTTGAAATTTCCTTCGCCGACCCGAAGCGCCGCGATATCATGCAGCCATATTGAAGCAGCAGGTGAACCAATAAAATATCGGTTGCGATACCCAGGGCAATGGGGCCGCTCGCGAACCCAGGTGTTGTCAGACCCCTTTTATAATTCTGTTTTTAGCAACCTTCGCTTTGCAGGAGATCATCTCCTCACGAATGAGCGTTTGCGTCGAAACGTCTGCTCCATCACTGATCGGGGAAAGTTTTGACGACTATCAATTCCATGAGATAGCCGATCGTTAATATAGACCGCTTTTCGCGAGCCGACCTTTCATGACGTCGAATCGTTTGCATGCCTGTTTTTGATTTACAGATTATGAATTCAGTCACCGGAGAATAATAATGGATGAAATTGTGATCGTCGCGGCCGCCAGAACTGCGGTGGGGAAATTCGGAGGAACGCTTGCCAAGATACCTGCGACTGAATTAGGCGCACATGTGCTCAAAGGTCTGCTCGCACAGACAGGGGTTGATCCTTCACTGATCAGTGAAGTCATTCTAGGACAAGTACTGACAGCAGGCGTTGGACAAAATGCTGCACGTCAATCAGTCATACGCAGTGGTCTACCGAACCATGTACCGGCCATGAATATCAACAAAGTATGCGGAAGCGGACTCAAGGCCACACACTTGGTAGCACAAGCTTTGCGTTGCGGCGATGCCGAGATCATCATTGCAGGTGGTCAGGAAAACATGAGCGCATCGCCCCATGTGTTGCCCAACTCACGCGATGGCTTTCGCATGGGCGATGCGAAACTGACGGACACAATGATTGTCGATGGACTCTGGGACGTCTACAACCAGTATCACATGGGCGTCACCGCAGAGAACGTGGCAAAGAAATTCAATATTTCACGCGCCGAGCAAGATGAATTCGCGCTCGCTTCACAAAATAAAGCGGAAGCCGCGCAAAAAGTCAGTAAATTCAAGGATGAAATCCTCCCGCTGGAAATTACAGGTAAAAAAGGTAGCATCATTTTTGACAACGACGAGTACATCAAGACAGGCAGCACACTGGAGGCATTGTCGGCACTCCGTCCTGCGTTCAACAAAGATGGTACGGTGACTGCGGGTAATGCGTCTGGCATCAATGACGGGGCAGCCGCGGTGATGATGATGAGCGCCAGCAGGGCCAGTCAACTCGGCCTGAAGCCACTGGTCGAGATACGGGCCTACGCTTCCTCCGGACTGGATCCCAGCATCATGGGTATGGGTCCGGTATCAGCGAGTCAGTTATGCCTGAAACGAGCAGGCTGGACGCCGAAGGATCTGGATCTCATGGAGATCAATGAAGCATTCGCTGCACAGGCCATCGCCGTTAACAAGGAAATGGGCTGGGACACCAGCAAGATCAATGTCAACGGTGGCGCGATCGCGATCGGACACCCGATCGGTGCATCGGGCTGCCGGGTATTGGTGACGTTGATCCACGAGATGATCCGGCGCGATGCCAAGCGCAGACTGGCCAGTTTATGCATTGGTGGCGGCATGGGCGTCGCCCTGGCAGTAGAGCGCTGATTTTTAACAGGCTGTGCCGCAAGCATCGCACTGCCAAATGAATCACATCACAACTAAGGAGCACATATGAGTCGAGTTACTTTAGTCACAGGCGGCATGGGCGGTCTGGGTGAAGCTATCTGCATGAAGATGGCTGACATGGGATATGACGTCGCCACCACCTACTCTCCCGGCAACACAAAGGTGTCAGCATGGCTGGAAGAAATGAATGCCAAGGGCTATCACTTCCGCGCGTATCCATGTGACGTCGCCAGCTTTGAGTCTGCGCAGGAATGTATCGCGCAAATCGCCAAAAATATGGGGCCCGTCGATGTCCTGGTCAATAACGCGGGTATCACGCGCGACATGACTTTCAAGAAAATGGACAAGACCAATTGGGATGCGGTCATGAAAACCAATCTGGACTCGGTGTTCAACATGACCAAGCCGGTCTGCGACGGCATGACCGATCGTGGCTGGGGACGCATCATCAATATCTCATCGGTCAACGGACAGAAAGGTGCATTCGGCCAGACGAACTACTCAGCAGCGAAAGCCGGCATGCATGGTTTCAGCAAAGCCCTTGCGCTGGAGGTGGCGCGTAAAGGTGTGACCGTCAACACGATTTCACCCGGCTATATCGGCACCAAGATGGTAACGGCGATTCCACAGGACGTACTGGACAGCAAAATCATCCCGCAGATTCCTATGGGTCGTCTGGGCAAACCAGAAGAAGTCGCCGGGCTGGTCGCCTATCTCGCTTCCGATGAGGCCGCCTTCCTGACGGGTGCCAATATCGCGATCAATGGCGGGCAGCATATGCAATAAACCCAACAAGCTGGCGAACGCTGGCCTGTCTGCGCACTGAAGCAACGCAGAGTTCTGGTAACAATCCAGCAATGCCTCGGTGGTGGAACTGGTAGACGCGCTGGACTCAAAATGCAGTTCCGTTTACCCGAAAAACCTCAGTAAAACGTCATTTTTACTTTTTTTTAAAAATTTAAATGCATTTTTAGTAACTACACAGGCACTACACATTATTTTCTGCGTTCTTGTTACAATCGACACATCTGTTTCTTGTCGGATGTGAGTCATGTCGGATGCTGCCGGTGAATCGCCCCGGAAATCTTAGACACTAGCAAGCCTCTCAAAGTACTGCTTTTCATATTCTACCGGCGAGAGCCGATTACTCACGCCGTGACGGCGTTTTGGGTTGTAAAACATTTCGATGTAATCAAACACATCTTGTCTAGCCTCGTTGCGGGTCGCGTAAATCTTGCGGCGAATACGCTCCCGTTTAAGCAACTGGAAAAAGCTTTCAGCAACGGCGTTGTCGTGGCAGTTACCACGCCGGCTCATGCTCGGCTGCAGATTATGTGCCTTCAAAAACGCTTGCCAGTCATAGCTGCTGAATTGACTACCCTGATCGGAATGGACCATGACGGTCGATTGAGGCTGACGACGCCACACCGCCATGAGTAGCGCGTTGATGGCGAGATCCCGATCCATGCGCGGCCCCATCGACCAGCCAATCACCTGACGCGAAAATAAATCCAGCACAGCAGACAAGAACAGCCAGCCTTCGTACGTCCGGATATAGGTGATGTCCGTGACCCAAACGCGATTGGGTTCATGCACATCAAACTGTCGCTGCAGATGATTCGGCGCCATGACGGCAGCTGGCCCGCCCTGTGGGCTAGGTCGCCGGTGGTAACCTGTCTGCGAGCGCAATTTCTCCTGACGCATCAAGCGGTAGATACGATGCTTGCCGCAGGTCTCGCCCAAAGCGAGCAAGTCATCCCGTACTTTGCGATAACCATAGACCGAGCCGCTTTCCAGCCAGGATTGCTTGATATGGCCGAGCAGCCGCTTGTCTTCGATCGCGCGAGGGCAATGAGGCGCCTCCAGCCACGCGTAGTAGCCGCTTGGATGAACCGCCATCATTTTGCACAATCTGCGCACGGCGTAATCAGCTTGCTGTTCTCTAATAAACGCGTACCTCACTCGGATGTCTTGGCAAAGTACGCGGCGGCCTTTTTTAGG
>SYFN01000041.1 GCA_005800405.1 Burkholderiales bacterium | reverse complement strand
GTGCTGGATCAGTCGCGCATCAAGGACTTGCGTACGAATGTAGAAACGGGCAACACCAAAGCCGTCCTCGACGGCGACCTGGATGAATTCATCGCAGCATCACTGAAACAGGGCGTATAACAATGATGAACAACAAACACGAAGCCTTGACCGAAGAACGGGATGAAAACACGATCATTGCCGAGCGGCGCTCCAAGCTGGCAGCGATACGCGAAAAAGGCGTGGCCTTCCCGAACGACTTCAGCCCGCAGCACAAGGCTGCCGATCTGCATAGCGCGCACGGCGAAATCGAGCGTGACGCACTGGAAGAGCAGCAAGTACACGTGGTGGTCGCCGGTCGCATGATGCTCAAGCGTGTGATGGGCAAGGCCTCGTTCGCGACGCTGCAGGACGCGTCGGGTGTGCGTGCCGATGGGCGGATTCAGCTCTACATCTCCAACGAAGGCGTCGGCGAAGACGTCCATGAGGCTTTCAAGCACTACGACATCGGCGATATTTTGGGTGCCGAAGGTACGCTGTTCAAAACCAAGACTGGCGAACTGTCGGTCAAGGTCAGTCAGCTCCGATTACTGACCAAATCCCTGCGCCCCCTGCCCGACAAATTTCATGGGCTCTCGGACCAGGAGACTAAATACCGACAGCGCTATGTTGATCTGATCATGAATGAAGAAACGCGCCGCACCTTCAAGGCGCGTACGGCGGGTATCGCGTCGATAAGACGCTTCATGGATAGCCATGGCTTCATGGAAGTAGAAACGCCGATGTTGCATGTGATTCCGGGAGGCGCTGCAGCCAAACCCTTCGTGACGCATCACAATGCGCTGGACATGCAGATGTACATGCGTATTGCGCCAGAGCTGTATCTCAAGCGACTGGTCGTCGGCGGATTTGACCGCGTCTTCGAAGTGAACCGGAATTTCCGCAATGAGGGCGTATCGCCGCGACACAATCCTGAGTTCACGATGATGGAATTCTATGCGGCCTATGTGGGCTACCAATGGTTGATGGATTTCACCGAATCCCTGATTCGTCAGGCTGCCATCGATGCACATGGCACTGCGAGGCTGAGCTACGACGGCCGTGAGCTGGATCTCTCACAACCTTTCCAGCGCATGAGCGTGCTCGGTGCAATCAAACATTTCGCGCCGTATTACAAAGACGGCCAACTCAATGACGCCGACTTTCTACGTAAGGAACTCATGCGTCTGGGCGCGAAACAACCCGCCTCAGTCGGGCTAGGCGGCATGCAGCTCGCGCTGTTTGAAGAAACAGCAGAGCCTCACCTGTGGGAACCCACTTACATTACCGACTACCCAGTCGAAGTCTCGCCCTTGGCACGCGCCTCGGATAAAACGCCCGACATCACCGAACGTTTCGAGCTGTTCATCACTGGTCGCGAGATTGCGAATGGCTTCTCGGAACTCAATGATGCCGAGGATCAGGCCACCCGCTTCCACGCACAGGTCGCCGCCAAAAAAGCGGGCGATGACGAGGCAATGTACTACGACGCTGATTATATTCGTGCGCTGGAATACGGCATGCCACCCACTGGCGGTTGCGGTATCGGCATTGATCGACTGATGATGCTAATCACCGATTCGCCCAATATTCGCGACGTGATTTTCTTCCCGCACTTGCGGCGGGAAGAATAAAGATACAACGATCAATCGCTACGCTTCAGCCCCGAACAACCTCCGGGGCTTTTTTCGATCGAATGGATGTCATGAAAGCGTCATAAATACGTAACAAAAAATAGCACCGCCACTCCGGAACGCTGGGTTGAATGTCGTTACCCATGTGGCATTCATTTGCTTTCTACCGGAGCCGGAGATGACCCCAATACCGCTCACCCCTGCATGTAATTCCAATGATGTTCAAAATGCGTATGCACACGAGAGTTTGTGCATCACAACCCACGCGCGTTCTGTTGAAACACGGTCGCCAAAGACCGATATCTCACCTGTAAAACCGCCCCACCTAGTTTCCTGAGCTGCTGCGGATGAAACTCTGATTCCGTTTTGGCGTACTTCGCTCAATCAGGCTATCAGAGAAATCTTTTCACAATCTCTGGGACGATTGGCGGGCGCCGCGGCGTTTACGCAAATGAGTCACATGCGAGGTAACGAAGCGGCATCCGACTTTGCGGCGATACTTGGTGCACTCAGTGCAGGCATTTGCTCGGCGCAATTATTACGACACCAAATCGGTACCGCAAGCACAGCACAAAAAGTAGGGGTTGGACTGGTCTCAGTGGCTGCCATGGCAGCAGGTGGGGTTATTACCGGTTACGCATCCATACCCACTGTCAGCATGATTGCCAGCGGCTCCCTGATTTCTGCCATGGCATCGATTGCCATGCGAAACACCAACCTACCGGAGACCGATGTTGAGCCAGCTACCAAATCTGGTAGTTACCGATACCCAGATGAGAATCTGGCACTGGGTATAAAAATAACAGGCTTCATCGCAGCATCTACACCCTTCCTGATCGCCTTTATGGTGAATCCTTCTTTTTGGCTGAATCACGATCCCACCGTGGGTACTCGCAACATCAGCATCGCCATCGAATCACTCTCAATTGAACTATCCAAAGCAATCGTCAGCAACTTGGGATTTTCAGTCAACCGGGACGCATTGATCTTTGAAGAAAAATTTAAAGTTGCGATGATGGGCTTACTAACTTACGTTATCGCCAGTGTACTGTGCAATGGTGTCGCCGGTGGATTACTGCATGCCGAACTGACATCGGATCAGTTCAAATCACTGATCCTGCCCGCCCTGGTAGGCACGCTAGCTAATTGCGTCAAAGGCGCAGCCAATGCCGCTGCCGCGAGATATGTTCACCAACAAAAAGGGGGATCTGAAACAGATGCAAACTCAGTGATCCGTCCCGGGCAGGGTCTGACATGGCCAATCAGTGCGCAACTCGCGCCCAAGATCATGCTGCGCTATCTGATGATTTCCTGTCGGGACAGTCTGTTTTTCGGCTTAAAGAAAGCCGGCTTGCAACCTGCACTCGCGAACGCCTTGTCGATGATGGTTTATGCCGGTTTCGCGCAATTTCGGGATGTGACTTTCGATCTGATGCAAGGTGAAGGCTGGAGCACAGCCAGCAGCACACCGAGCGCATCGGAGATCGTTTGATGGAACTCAAAGTAATATCAAAAATGTAATTTTCGATGACGTAAGTGGGTATAAATGCGGTCAAGAGGACAACATGACCACGAACAAAACCACGCAACCCTTGCTGGCACCGCACGACGCACTGATACAAACCAAGAAACGAGTTCTTAAATATTACAAGCAACCTGACACTGAACCATTTCATCCACTGGAAATCGTGGGCTTCGTCATGGCCGGGTTTACTGCCGTAGTCTTGATCTCTGTTCTGATCGGCCGCTGGTATTTTGACGATCCCTTCAAAACACCCGCAAAATGGATGCAGCCACCTGCCAAGGTGGCGCCCAGATAACAGCGCAGAGCTATTTCGCCTCGTCGATCCACGCCATCTGTATGGCTTCGAGAATTTTTTCTCCCGATCGATCCGGTGCATCATCGAAGCCATCCAGTGCCATGACCAATTGGTGCAAGTCGGTGAAGCGTACGGTCAGCGGGTCAATGTCTGGGTGAGCATCGCACAAAGCCTCGGCAATGCGTAGGGTGTCAGTCCATTTCATCAGTGGTTCTCGCGTGCGTGATTGATTGTGTATTTCGGGATCTCGATCACAAGATCTTCGGTACCCACCATCGCCTGACAAGAGAGTCGCGAATTGACTTCCAGACCCCAGGCCATGTCGAGCAGATCCTCTTCTCTTTCCTCAGCTTCATTCAGGGAAGAGAAGCCTTCCCTG
>SYFN01000040.1 GCA_005800405.1 Burkholderiales bacterium | reverse complement strand
ATCTGATAACGTTCGGTTTGGCTGAGGTGTGTATAGGTCATGTGCTTCTTCGACTGGCTGGTCAAAAGGCTTTGATACTAATGCACCTCAGCCATCCAACCCATTAATCAAAGTTGCACTTCGTCCTTGAATTCACCTCTCATGAAAAATGAGTCTTTTGCCATTCATAAAACTCATGCATGGAAGTCTGAAGATCAGGCGTTTACCGGCAGAAACCCTCTCAGCGCTTATAATGAGCGGTCTGTTTTCCGGGAGCTTTGTTGGTCATGCACTATCTGTCGACCCGTGGGTATCAATCTTCATCGTCCTTTTCTGACATCTTGCTTGGTGGTTTGGCGCCGGATGGCGGGCTTTACCTGCCGGCTCATTACCCTCTAGTCAGTGACGAAGAGCTGGACCGGTGGCGCGCGCTGTCATATGCCGGGCTAGCCATTGAAGTTCTGAAGAAATTCGCGACCGACATCCCACCGTCGGATATCGACCAGCTGACCACTCGCACCTACACCGCTGCTGTTTATTGCAACGCGCGCGCCGACGAGGACACGACGCGAATCACCCCGTCACGCGTTCTGGAGGCTTCCGGCGACCATTCTTTGCTTGTGCAGGCCCTTTCCAACGGCCCGACACTGGCTTTCAAGGACATGGCCATGCAGCTACTGGGTAATCTGTTTGAGTACACGCTTGAAAAACAGCAAGCCGAGCTGAATATTTTTGGGGCGACCTCAGGCGATACCGGGAGCGCTGCGGAATACGCGATGCGGGGAAAGCGCGGTATCCGCGTATTTATGCTGTCGCCGCATCAAAAAATGAGTGCATTTCAATGCGCGCAAATGTTTAGCCTGCAAGACCCCAACATTTTCAACATCGCGGTCAAAGGTGTGTTCGACGACTGTCAAGACATGGTCAAGGCCGTTTCAAACGATCTTGAGTTCAAGGCCCGTCAAAAAATCGGTACGGTGAATTCCATCAACTGGGCGCGTGTGGTGGCTCAGGTGGTGTACTACTTCCGCGGCTATCTGTCGGCCACGACTAACAACAGCCAGAAAGTATCTTTTACTGTTCCATCCGGGAATTTCGGAAATATTTGTGCCGGCCATATCGCGCGGATGATGGGTCTGCCTATCAGTAAGCTGGTCGTGGCGACGAATGAAAATGACGTGCTGCACGAGTTTTTCCAGACGGGTGTTTACCGGGTACGCAGATCTGCAGAAACCCTGCACACAAGCAGCCCCAGCATGGATATCAGCAAGGCGTCAAATTTCGAGCGATTCATATTTGATTTGCTTCACGGCGATCGGGATAGGGTGCGTGCGCTGTTTACGAAAGTTGAAACCCAGGGCGGATTCGATTTGTCCGGCAAGCCGGGAAGTGATGGTGATGAATTCAAGCGTGTGGCTGAATTCGGTTTTACCTCAGGGAAATCCGTGCACACGGATCGCCTGGCTACGATTCGTGATGTTTATTCCCGTCATGGAATGATGATTGATACGCATACGGTCGATGGCGTGAAAGTCGCGCGAGAGCACTGGGAGCCGGGTGTACCCATGATTGTTCTGGAGACGGCCTTGCCGGCGAAGTTCAGCGAAACCTTGCGCGAGGCACTGGGGCGCGATGCCGAACGTCCAGCGGGTTTCGAAAATATCGAATCCTTGCCTCAGCGTTTCGATGTCATGGAGGCCAATGTGGATGCGATCAAGGCCTACATCGCGGCCCATACAGGACTGTAAGGTGAGGCCCGGTTGAGCGACCACAGAGGCGTTACAATCCGGCGCGAGACAACAACCCTGGCAAGACAATGACAACAAAAACCCCCATGCTGAGTGTGCAGGAAGCGCTCGATATCCTGTTGAAAGCGGCCCGCCCGGTGACCGAGATGCAGGACATACCGACATTGGAAGGCACAGGCCGTGTGCTTGCCGCCGACCAGCGGTCTCAGCTTGATGTGCCCCCAATGGACAACACACAGATGGACGGTTACGCGGTTCGTGCCGCAGATTGCGCGAGTGGCCATGCATCGCTCAGGGTGGCCCAGCGCATCCCCGCCGGTCATGTTGGCCAGCCGCTTGAAGCTGGTACTGCCGCGCGCATTTTTACCGGTGCCTTGATCCCTGAAGGGGCTGACGCTGTCGCTATGCAGGAGCAGTGCAGCTTCGATCAGGAGAGTGGCTCGGTCACGATCTCGCACGCCCCGCAATCGGGTGAATGGATACGCCGCGCCGGCGAGGACATTCGCGCCGGTAGCACTATCCTGCCCGCGGGCACACGCTTGCGCGCGCAGGAGCTGGGTTTGCTAGCGTCGGTCGGACTGGCCCGGCTGTCGGTGGTCAGGCGTCTGCGCGTGGCCGTGTTTTTTACCGGCGACGAGCTGACTATGCCGGGTGAGCCGCTCAAGCCCGGTGCGATCTACAACTCCAATCGTTTCATGCTGCGTGGTTTGATGGATCACCTGGGCTGCGATGTCACGGACCTTGGTAACATCCCCGACTCGCTTGATGCGACCCGCGAGGCTTTGCGGCGGGCTGCATCAGGCCACGATCTGATTATCACCTCCGGGGGGGTGTCGGTGGGAGAGGAAGACCACGTCAAGCCTGCCGTCGAGGCCGAAGGGCGCCTCAACCTTTGGCAAATTGCAATCAAGCCCGGCAAACCCCTCGCTTTCGGTGAAGTGGGTCAGGGCGAGCGGCCAGCGTTTTTTATTGGCTTGCCCGGCAACCCGGTTTCGAGTTTCGTGACCTTCCTGCTGTTCGTGCGGCCTTTTATACTTGCACTGCAAGGTGCGAACCCATCCCATCCGCCTCGTTTTCCGATGCGCGCCGATTTCAGCTGGCCCAAGGCAGACCGGCGTAATGAATTCCTCCGGGTTCGCATCAACGAACAGCAAGGCTTGTCCTTGTTCCAGAACCAGAACTCGGGTGTGCTGACCTCGACCGTCTGGGGCGACGGACTGGTGGACAATCCGCCGGGCCAGACCATCGCGGCGGGAGATACCGTACACTTCATCCCTTTCTCGGCATTGCTTTATTGAGTTATCCATGCAGATACAGCTGAAATTTTTTGCCAGCCTGAGAGAGGCGGTGGGTACCTCCGGCGAGACACTCACGCTGCCAGCCGAGGTACGCTCTGCCGGCGAGGTGCGAGCCTTGCTTCAGGGGCGCGGCGGTGTGTGGGCCGAGGCGCTGGCCGAGGGTAAATCCCTTCGCATTGCCTGTAATCAGCAGATGGTCGATGCCAGCGTCTTGCTGAGCGATGGCTGCGAGCTGGCTTTTTTTCCGCCGGTCACCGGCGGTTGAACTGAAGCGGAGAATCTCCATGGCTGTACGCGTACAAACCGCAGACTTTGACCTCACGACCGAACTCGCGCAATTGCGTGCCAATGCACCAAAAGTAGGGGCGGTCGTCACGTTTCTGGGCACGGTACGCGATCTGAATGAAGGTGAGCATGTCGCGGAAATGGCGCTTGAGCATTATCCGGGTATGACCGAAAAATCGCTGGAGGACATCGTGAATCAGGCGAAAGCGCGCTGGGATATTTTTGATGCGCTCGTCATTCATCGCGTGGGACCACTCAAGCCGCTGGATCAGATTGTGCTCGTGGCCGTCACATCGGCCCACCGTGGCGAGGCATTTGATGCCTGCGAGTTCATCATCGATTACCTCAAGACTGAAGCACCTTTCTGGAAAAAAGAGCAAACGCCTGCGGGCGCGCGCTGGGTGGATGCCCGGGTTTCCGATGACGAGGCCATGGCGAAATGGGCTCCAGTTTCCTGAGCCTGATCGCGATTGCCATCGGTGCCACGCTGGGTGCCTGGTCGCGCTGGGGGCTGTCCCTTTGGCTCAATGCGCGTGTTGACAACCTGCCCTTGGGTACACTTGCGGCGAATCTTGTCGGTGGCTATCTGATAGGTGTTGCCGTCGGGGTTTTTCAAAGCCTGCCTGAACTGCCGCCGGAATGGCGTCTCCTCGTCGTCACGGGTTTTCTAGGCGCACTGACGACCTTTTCCAGCTTCTCGGCTGAATCCCTGTTACTCGTGCAACGCGGGGTGTATGGTTGGGCGTTAATCCACACCGGCCTGCATCTGCTGGGGTCGCTGGCCTGCTGTATCGCCGGGTTGGCGACCTGGCGCTGGGTAGCCGGCTGAATGACTGTTTTTCCTGCGCCGAGATTCAGCGACTTTGCGTTCTCATCCGAAACTTCCGGCTTGATTGACGGGCTTTAAGGCCATGCCAGGCTTTATTTCCGGTAAGGCTTGAATTTTGAACCGTTAGCCCAATAATGATTCCAGACCGAACACCACTGGAGTTGATTCATGCGTCTCGACAAACTCACGACCAAGCTGCAAGAAGCGCTCTCTGATGCCCAAAGTCTGGCGGTAGGCAGCGACAATCAGTACATCGATCCGCTGCATCTGTTGACGGCATTGCTGAATCAGGATGACGGCAGCAGCCGCTCCTTGCTCCAGCGCGCCGGTGTCAATGTCGGTGGCCTCACCAATCAGCTCAAACAGGCCATCGACCGTCTGCCGAGAGTCTCTGGTGCCGGCGGTGAGGTGCAGGTGGGACGTGAACTGGCGGCCTTGCTCAACCTTGCCGACAAGGAAGCGCAGAAGCACAATGACCAGTTCATCGCGAGCGAGATGGTTTTACTGGCGCTGACTGACGATAAATCCGAGGCCGGACGTGTTGCGCGTGATCATGGATTGACACGAAAATCACTCGAAACGGCGATCCAGGCAGTGCGTGGTGGTGCCAAGGTCGACTCGCAGGATGCCGAAGGACAGCGAGAGTCATTGAAAAAATACACGCTGGACCTGACCGAGCGTGCGCGACAAGGCAAATTAGATCCCGTGATCGGACGCGATGACGAAATTCGTCGAGCAATT
>SYFN01000039.1 GCA_005800405.1 Burkholderiales bacterium | reverse complement strand
GCTACCGGTCGGTCTTTACGCTGGTAGCCCGGCGGTACCGTGTGATTGACCATCTTGTTGACGGTCTTGCGGCTGATGCCGAAATTCTTTGCTGCGGCGCGTTCGCTCATGGCATCGACCATGACTGCACGCCTGACTTTAGCGTATAGGTCCACGCCTGTGTACATCCTCTCTGCCTCTCCGAATCCAATCTAAGATCTCAGGATAGGCTTGGGACCGGTACCCGGTTACGCCGCCGCTAACTGGTTCCCTTTTAATCCGCCGTTCACAGTTTGCTATCATCCTTGAAGAAACTCTGCGCCCTCCCCTCTCGGATGGTTCCTAAAGCCCGAAGCATGAAAGCAAAAAATAATTAATGGTCCCTGCCATCTACTTCCATCCCGAAGCCTACACGACCTCTGGCCCCAAACTGATGGGTCGTAATGCGGCGGGTGAATCTTTCCTGCGTGGTTTTCTCAGGCACAGCAAAGCGCAAGAGCTCTGGGTGCAGGTGCAGCATCGAGATCATGCGCAGCATTTCGCCAACACGGCGCAGGCGCTGGGTCGCAAAGAGCCCGTCAGGGTGGTCGATAAAACGACGCTGGGCGGACTGGCTGGTGCAGGCATGGTGTACTTCCCGGGCCCTGGAATCGGCGAGCACGCGCTTCATCGAGCCGCCTATGGTCATGGCGCATGGAGCCTGTGCGGGATTACGCACACGACTTCCTCGGCGACAGCGATGGATGCCCTCGCCACCCTCGTGACTTCGCCGGTTCAGCCTTGGGATGCGGTGATTTGCACTTCATCGGCTGTCAAAGACAATGTGCTCCGGCTTGTGCAAGCACAGGTGGACTATCTCAAAGATCGTCTTGGTATCACCCAGGTCGTGTTACCTCAGCTGCCGGTGATCCCTCTGGGCATACATACCCAAGATTTCGCTTTCACCCAAGCGCAAAAAATCGCCGCGCGCGCTGCAATTAGTGCAGATGAGCACGCACTCGTTGTGCTCTTTATGGGAAGGCTGTCATTCCACGCCAAAGCGCACCCACTGGCGATGTACCAGGCGCTTGAAGCGGCCGCTCGGGCCTCCGCCAAAACGGTCATCCTGATTGAATGCGGCTGGCATGCGAATGAGCCGATTGCGAAGGCATTTACCGAAGCCGCGAACAGCGCCTGCCCCAGCGTCAAAGTCGTCACGCTTGATGGGCGCAGAGAAGATGACCGCCTCACGGCCTGGGCGAGTGCTGATGTGTTCTGCTCCCTCTCGGACAATATTCAAGAGACCTTCGGTATTACCCCCATTGAGGCGATGGCGACCGGGCTGCCGGTTGTGGTGTCGGATTGGGACGGTTACAAGGACACCGTGCGCGACGGGGTGGATGGCTTCCGTATTCCGACGCTGATGCCGCAAGCCGGACTGGGCGGCGATCTCGCGCTTCGGCATGCACTGGAAATCGATACCTACGATATGTATTGCGGATACAGTTGTTCACTGGTCGCAGTCGACGTGCGCGCGGCCGCAGCGGCCTTCACAAAATTATTTTACTCGGCCGAGTTGCGCCGGCAGATGGGTGATGCCGGACGCCAGCGGGCGCAACAGGCGTACGACTGGGCGACGATCATTCCCCAGTACGAAGCGTTATGGTCGCAGCTAAATGCAGCCCGCCTGGACCAATCCCCAAACCTGGCCTCACTGGCATTCCCCTGGCCCGCAAGAATGGATCCTCTGCATGCCTTCGCCAGCTATCCCACGCAAGTGCTCACGCCCCAGACCGCGATGGTGATGATCGATGCCTCTGTCAATGAGGCCATGGCGCGCGTGGATACGTACCGCAAGCTGTTGATGGTGGATTTCGCGAAGCTGGTGCTGCCTACGGAAGCAGAGATTCGCTCCGTGCTGGAGGTGGCCGCCAGCCGGCAACGATCTGCGGCAGACCTCGTGGCAACGATAGAGCGAGATCGCCAAGCCTTCGTGCTGCGTAGCCTGGCTTGGTTGGTGAAACTGAATGTACTTGCGGTGAGCTCATCCTGAGCCACCCAAGGACTGAGACACGCTGCATACGCTGTACGAGCCTGAAGTGGGGTGCGATCGCATAGGCAAGACGAGAATACGGTACGAGCTTGCGATGCGAGTTCGGCACAAAAGTTATTATTCATATCATTGTTAAAGTTCGAGCGGTTGATAGAACCTCGACTCGGCCGCCCTCGGTTGAAACGCGGGCTCGACGGCGCGCTCGGCGCAGTACCGCGCGGCGCTGGCTGCAGCCGGTGTCTGCGGATCAGGATGCTACCGATTTTGTGCGCTGTGAGATATCCCCTGTCAAAGACAGTAAGTGGGTATTTACACCAAAGGACTGCTGCTGCCGGTTTGTTTTGGGCTTGAAAACAGAATTATTCATGATGGACTAAGAACCTGGCGCGTCAGGTCGATTCAAAGGGGAAGCGGGAGATTCGGCAGAACTTCGGACGCCCGCGTTGCAATACTGGCAAGCCAGTGCGCGTCCTGCCGGGGCAACCAACGCCGCAAGCAGGCCCACGAGACGAGTCTTACGCACCACCTTTTATGCAAGGAGCTTATCAATGCCGATAGTGACATGGGGTCGCAAGACCCTGAAGGAAACCTCAGGAACGGATATTTTCAATATCGCTTTCGGCGCAACCAGCGTCACCATCGTTGGCAGGATGAAAGCGGGCGACATTATCAATGTGGAAGATCTGGCCTCAGAATTTACGGCCAGCGCCTTGGGTCGCATCATCACCCTTAAATCGAGTACTCAAACCATCAAGTTCCAATTGGACTCAGCAGCCGGGTCGACCTCGGTTCGATTTTTGGATGGCGACCTGACTGCGACATTTGCTCCCAAGGTTGGCGCGACATTGGGTGCTCAAAAGCTTTCGCGCAAGGCCGTCGGGATTGACGACACCAAACTGGGGGACATTGATTCGTCAGCGGTGGTTTATACAGACGACGACGCCTCGGACGGCACAGGTGCCTCGGGCGGCACGGGTATGGCTGGTGGCACAACACCGCCCACGGTTCCGGGGCCAACCGTAGCACTGACGATCAACAAAGATAATCTCGTTGGTACCGATAAATCAGATTCATTCAATGCAATTATCTCCAATGCCGACTTGACAAAAACAACGCTGGAAGACGCGGACACTATCGTTGACAGCGTCGTCACGGATAGTGACGTGTTCAATTTATCTACCGACGGTGATGTCAAGCTCAGGCCAACGATCAAAGGCATTGAAACGATCAACGTCAAATTAAATGCTGCCACGTCCCGAGGTGCTGCAGGCGCAGCGAAGTCAACTGATTTAGATTTTGTGGCAGATAACATTGCAAGCGATGCGAAAATCACTTTTGACAATCTGGCCACCATCACGGCAGTGAATGGAGTAAGTATCACGGGTGATAAAGGTGGCCCACGCGAATTCAGCGATAAATTCAGTAGTGTCACCAGCGATCTCGCATCCAGCGCAGGTACGTTCAATTTGAAAGCGATAGGCACCATAGGAACACCAGCAAGCCTAAAGCTGGGTGCTGCTGCTACCGAGGTGACGGTGATTGCTGCTGGTCATTTGAAGTACGACGCCGCGACGGCGGATGGATTACTCAACATCACTGCGGCCAAATCCGTCGACGTTTCCTCTACAAAAGCAGCAGCTGCCATGATTAAAGCGGGAGGAGATGTAACCATTACTGATCTTTCAGCGGCAAGCATCGTCGACATCACCACTACCGACGGCAAAATAATCAGTAGTGCGGGAAAATTGACCGCGGCGACAAATGTCAAGCTAACCGCCACCAAAGATGTGACTATTGAGACTGCCGCCGTTACCGATCTCACCATTGCCACGAAAGGCACTGCAACGATCACTGAAACAGCGGCCAAACTGGTCACTGTGAATACCTCAGGTAATGGTGATAAGTTGACACTGGATCTCAGCGGATTACATGCCACCAGCGTACTCAGCACTTTAAACACCAGCGGAATGAATGATATTACAGTGACGCTTGACCCTTCCAAGTCATCGAAGCTGACTACAATTACCAAGGGTAATGAAGGAGCGCTAAGCATTAAGCTTACGACCAAAGAAGGTGATATCGATCTCTCAACAGCCGCACTTGACTCTGTCGAACTTGCGGTGGACAACAAAGGGAAAAAGCTGACTGTGTCCTCTGGTCAAACTATTGTTGTTTCAAAAAATCAGTCCGCAGCGACTGAAATATTAGCGCCAAAATCCACGGCAAAAACCAATACCGTTTTTCTCAAACTGGATGACGATACCCGTACGAGTGCGGCAGTTGATTTGACGAGCATAAAGTTCGGTAATCTAAGAAAAGTCACGATCGACGCATCGGTCGACAGGACAAGTGGCGGCGCAGCCCAAGCGTCAACATTCACAAAAATAGAATTAAGTAACGGGAATTCCAGTACCGATCTCGATCTCATCACTGGTATCAATGGCGCTGCGATCGGCACGATTACTCTAAGTGGAGCAAACAAGCTCACCATCACTGGAAGTGGCGATATCAAGGGCGCATCGGACGTCATTACTGCTTCCGAAGTGGATGCACGCACAGTGTTCGGCACGGTAAGTTTGGACTTGGCGAGCGATAAGCTATCAATGCTCAAATCTGGAACCGGTAAAGACATTATTTCTATCAGTAATGCTTCAAGAGATTTCGTGGTAAATACTGGTGTTGGTGACGATAGTATTGAGATCAAAGATACCGCTTCAAATCGTGGTGCCTACACGATTGACGGTGGCGAGGGGAATGACACCCTCATCTTGAAAACTGATATGGAACTCGGCGCAGCTGCGGGCAAAGTAGTGATGATTTCAGGTATTGAAAATCTCATCTACGATACAACGACGACAGGAATCAAAGCCATTGATAGCAACCTTCTCACTGGAAAAGCATACAACCTGCGAGATGCATCCACGAATAAATCTGGAACCATTACCGTCACTGTGGCAAGCGCTGATACCTCCGTTGATCTAAGGACATTAACAGTTGCCTCCGCAAACAAATCAAGCGTTGCGGATGATATTTTCAGGGTTAATGCTGGGAACTCGACCAAGCTTACAAGTTTTAAAGGCGCGAACGTCGCTAGAAACGAATTTATTGGTGGCGAGGTCACCGTTGATGCAACCGGTGGTCAGTACGATGATAAATTTGTGATCGGCTCGGGGGTGGGCGCTTTCACGGGTGGAAAAGGGAAAGACGAGTTTGATGTTTCCAAGGCTGTCGAACCGTCAGCATCTAAGTTCGTCATCATCAGGGATTTTGAAGTCAACGCTGGAGTAACGGTCGCCGCCGTAGACTCATTAAAAGGGACTGGTACGAAAAATATTGTCACCACATCAAGTCAATATACGGCAACGACCGGCTGGTCCGCTACCAATGGCGTGATGAAGAAAACCGATGTAACGCTTGCTGACTTCATAACAATAGCCGCAGCACAAGCGAAAGAAACAGCTTCCGCATTTGTGTATGCTGGTGATTTATACATCTACAGCACTGGCGCGAAAGATGCCGATGCGACGGATGATGTCATGGTTGATCTGATCGGGCTCGGCCAGACTAACATCGGGATTGAAACCACGGTAAGAACCGCTGGCTTCGTTCTGGTGACTTAAAGCGAAAATCAGCGGAAGTTTTTTTTGTGAGTGGCGGCGAATTGGATACCAGTGTGGCGGATTAAAAGGGAGCCAGTCGATTGCTTAAAAAGGGCTTTTAGGAGCCCGACTTGGTTTGCAGCAATTACCCTATTTGCCTGTG
>SYFN01000038.1 GCA_005800405.1 Burkholderiales bacterium | reverse complement strand
ATCACCGGTGGTGCATCAGGATTGGGTGCAGCCACGGCACGCATGGTTGTCGAAAACGGCGGCAAGGTCGTGCTCGCGGAGGTGCAGGTGGAGGCGGGCGCGAAACTGGTTGCCGAACTCAAAGGCAAATTCCTCAAATGTGATGTGACCTCCGAGGCCGATGGCCTGGCCGTCGTGGCCGCGGCCGAGTCCATGGGTCAGCTGGTCGGCCTGATCAACTGCGCGGGCGTGGCGCCTGCAGTCAAGACCGTCGGCAAGGACGGTGCGCATCCGCTCGAAGCGTTCCAGCGCGTGGTGAATATTAATCTGGTCGGCACCTTCAACATGTCGCGTCTGGCGGCACTGGCGATGAGCAATCATGAACCCAATGCGGCGGGCGAGCGAGGGGTGATTATCAACACGGCGTCCGTGGCTGCCTATGACGGTCAGATCGGGCAGGCGGCGTATGGCTCCTCCAAGGCGGGCGTCGTTGGATTGACCTTGCCCATGGCGCGCGATTTGTCGCGCAATGGGGTGCGGGTGATGACGATTGCCCCGGGTATTTTCGAGACGCCGATGCTGCTCGGTATGCCCCAGGAGGTTCAGGATGCGCTGGGTCGCATGGTGCCGTTCCCCCCGCGTCTGGGCAAACCGGCCGAATATGCGCATCTGGCGAAAACCATCATTGAAAACACGATGCTCAACGGCGAAACCATACGCTTGGACGGCGCGATTCGTATGCAGCCAAAGTAAGTGGCCGCTTGCTCCGTAGCATACAGGCCATCGTAGTTCAAACCTGTAGGCGGGCTGGGGCGCTGCTGTTACGCTGCAGCCATGTCCGAGCCGCAGAAAACTGCCTTGTTTTTGGCTGGTGGCGGTGCGCGTGCCGCTTACCAGGTCGGTGTCTTGGAGGCCATTCTGTCCTTGCTGAGTGAGTATGGATGGCCTGATCGTCAAAATCCCTTTGAAATTGTTTGTGGTACCTTAGCGGGCGCAATCAATGCGACGGTGCTCGCTTGCCGCGCTGACCATTTCGAAGAGAGCGTCACACATCTGCTGCGGATCTAGCGGAATCTCGAGGTAGAGCAGGTCTATCGCGCTGATTCCATGGGCGTTCTGCGTTCCGGCGCGCGCTGGCTGTCGCTCTTGTCGTTTGGCTGGTTGCTTCGTAAATGGCATGCGCAGCCGCCGAACTCCTTACTCGACAATGCGCCGCTGGCCGGATTGCTGCACAAGATGCTCGATCTGCCGCGACTTGACCACGCGCTCAATTCCTGCGTGCTGGACGCGCTAGCGGTGTCGGCATCATCGTACACGGGAGGCAGCCATGTGACCTTTTATCAATCGGCGCGTGGCGTCCCGTCCTGGCATCGCGCGCAACGCATGTCGGTGGAGCAGCAGATCGGTGTCGATCATTTGCTGGCCTCCGCCGCGATTCCATTGATTTTTCCTGCCGTGCCTTTGTACTGCAACGATCGCTGCGAATATTTCGGCGATGGTTCCATACGCGAAGTCGCACCAGTCTCGCCCGCCATTCATCTGGGTGCGACCAAGATATTGGTGATTGGCAGCGGTCACGTCGGAGGACCCCAGCGAAATTTTTCAGAGTATTCCGGTTATCCCAGCCTTGCACAGGTTGCAGGCCATGCGATGTCGAGTATTTTCCTGGATGGATTGTCCGTCGACCTTGAACGCATCATGCGCATCAATGGGACGCTATCGCTGCTGACGCCCGAGCAACGTCGGCAGACCCCTTTACGACCCATAAATTTGCTGGCCATCACGCCGCCGGTACCCCTGGATTCGCTCGCCAGTCGCCATGTGGGCAGCTTGTCTTTGCCGATCAGGACGCTGCTGTCGGCTATTGGAGCGACCGAACGGCGGGGTGGTTCACTCGCTTCGTATCTTTTGTTCGAAGGTAGCTATGCGCGATCGCTGATCGAACTTGGCCAGGTGGACACTTTGTCACGCCGGGATGAAGTCATGCGGTTTTTGATATTGATACGACAATAAAAATTATGTCGAAAAGAAAATATAAGCAAGAAACATTGTATAGTTAGCAAAATTAACCAGCTCCCACGGCGTAAATCATGAAGTATAGAAAATTTGAAAAATCGGGGTAGCTACAAGGTTTTTCGCGTAAGTACCGCTCATTTGTTAGAAACTTGTTACTCATTGGCCAATTAAAATCTTGCTCAGGGGTTTTGCCGGAACCAAAGGGCGAGTATCATCTCAAATTGCCGATCATCATTCGTTGAACTTGTCTGCATCTTTGGGGCACGTTCAAACGACTGCGATACGCGCAACCCTTGTAAAAATATAAATTTTTTGAGTTGCGCGCGTTTTTTTCTGTTTCAACACGACCGTGAATATTTACATGCTCAGCGCGCACCATCAGCGCGACGATGAGAGCCAGGAACACACGACAGGCGGCGGCTTGCTGCGCGCGGTTCCTGTCAATGTGGTGCAATCCATTCGGGCTTTCCGCGTCACCGAACTGCAGTCGGAGGCCATCCGTCTTGAGCAACACTTTCTTTACGCGAATTGTGCACAGGCACTTACTCGTCAGCAGGTGCTGGTCTCGATTGCCGAAGCATTTCATTTACCCAAGCCTTACGGCAAAAATTATGACGCGCTGAGAGATTGCCTCACCAATATCTTCCACAAGGCGGGGGAGCAGCCAGGATTCCTCGTAGTGCTAGAGCAATTACCGAATACCCAGAAATTCGACAAGGAAGCCCGCGAAAACCTGTTGGATGTTTTTCAAGATGCTGCCGATTTCTGGGCGGAGAAAAAAATCCCCTTCCGCGTGTTCTTTTCGTTCCAGTAGCCGCCGGCGTTTGCATGATGCGCTGTTAAAATGTGCGCCATGAAACGCATCGTCATCCTGATTTCTGGCCGCGGCAGCAACATGGAAGCAATTCTTCGTGCCGCGGCGGCAGAAAAATGGTCGGCGCAAGTCGTTGCTGTTATCAGCAACCAGGCCAAGGCAGCCGGACTTGAGACCGCGAGCACAGCCGGCATTCCGGCGCGCGCGGTCGAGCATGTCGCTTATTCAGATCGAGCACAGTTCGATCAGGCATTGTCGGCAGCGATTGATGAGTATTCTCCGGATCTCGTGGTGCTCGCCGGATTTTTGCGTATCCTGACCCCGGCATTTGTCACGCGCTATCACGGTCGCCTACTAAACATACACCCATCTTTATTACCGAGTTTTCCCGGTCTTGATACACACCGACGCGCACTTGAGGCGGGTGTGAAGTTTCATGGCGCCACCGTTCATTTTGTGACGCCTGAACTGGATCATGGTCCCATCATCGAACAAGCGGCAGTGCCCGTGCTAGATACGGATACCGAGGACACTCTGGCAGCCCGTGTGCTCGAGCAGGAACATGGAATTTACCCGCGCGCCGTGCGTGATTTTATTGAGGGTCGGTATGTGCTCACGGAGGGACGTGTCGTCCGTCATTCCTCTTGATGCGAATGCAAGTCCTGTGTTCCGCCCGAGGCGATAGGCGACACATACCTGACCCTCTGCTTACTGAACGCTCTTGCGAGCGTCAAACCTGAAGGATTTTTCATGAGATTTCCACCCGCAGTTATCGGCGACACCGAAGATGCTTTGCGCGATGTCTTGCGTTTTACTGCGCCCGCCGACAGCGTGTTGTCGCGTTATTTTCGCGACCATCCGCGTCTGGGTGGTCGTGAGCGCGGCATGATTGCCGAGGCAATTTACGCGCTGCTGCGTCATCGTCTGGTGTATACGAATTTTGCAGAGTCAGGCAGTGGGCCTCTGATGCGCCGCATGGCTTTACTGGGCCTGGCTGACGTGGCAGGCATGGATGCATTGCCCGGTCTCAGTGAGCAGGAAGTCGAATGGCTTACGCATGTCATGTCGGTTGATCGCAGTACCTTGCCGGCGTCGATGCAGGCCAATTTGCCAGACTGGCTCTTGGATCGGTTTGTTCGGCAATGGGGCAATGAGGAAGCCATGCAAGTGGCAGCCTCACTGAATCGACCTGCAGCACTGGATTTGCGCGTGAACACGCTCAAGACGAGTCGTGATGCAGGGATCTTGGCGCTGACCGAAGCGGGTATTACCGCCGAACCTACACCGTTTGCGCCCTTGGGACTTCGACTGACAAAAAAACCTGCACTGCAAAACATACCGCTGTTCAAAGAGGGTGCGATTGAAGTGCAGGACGAGGGCAGTCAGCTGCTGGCCCAGGTTCTGGGTGCGAAGCGGGGCGAGATGGTGGTGGATTTTTGTGCGGGTGCAGGTGGAAAGACACTGGCACTGGGGGCCCAAATGCGAAATACGGGCCGGCTGTATGCGTTCGATGTCTCCGAGAAACGTCTCGCGCGGCTCAAGCCGCGGCTCGCGCGTAGCGGGCTCTCGAATGTCCACCCGATCCTGATCGCGCACGAGAATGACGCAAAGATCAAACGTCTGGCAGGCAAGATTGATCGTGTACTGGTGGACGCACCCTGTAGCGGTTTTGGTACTTTGCGTCGCAATCCTGACGTGAAGTGGCGACAGACAGCCGCAGGTGTTGATGAGCTCAATGCCAAGCAGTTATCAATACTCGAGGGTGCAGCCCGCTTGATCAAGCCAGGTGGCCTCCTCGTTTACGCCACCTGCAGTTTGCTGGTGGAGGAAAACGAACATATCGTCGAACAGTTCCTCAAAAAGCATCCGTCCTACACACTGCGTCCGATGTCGCACCTACTCGCAGAACAGAAAATCGAACTGGTCATGGGGGATTATCTGAAGCTCATGCCGCATCGGCATCAGACCGATGGTTTTTTTGCAGCGGCTCTGGAGCTGGCGAAATAACAATGCACTGGGCGAAGCGTTATCGCGTTTGTTTAGGTGTCGCCGCATTGCTGGCTTTCGTCAAGCTAAACAATGTGCATGGCGAGCCTGTTCCCGTGACCCCTTCGCAGGGCACGGTGCAAGTGGCTTTCACACCTCGGGATCATGCAGAATCACTCGTGCTTGAGACCTTGGCGCGAGCGCAGCGGGAGATATTAGTACAAGCGTATGTGTTGACCAGTCGTGCTACCGCCAATAGCCTGGTTGTGGTAAAACAGCGTGGGCTGAATGTCAGTGTACTTGCCGATGCCCATCAGCATGAAGACAATCCGGCGTCCCTGCTGGTATCTCTGGCAGAGAAAGGCATACCCGTATGGCTGGAGACGCGTTATCGCAATGCGCACAATAAAATCATGGTTATCGACGATTGTACGCAGGATGTAGTGATCGTCACTGGTAGCTATAACTTCACCTGGAGTGCACAGCGCATGAATGCTGAAAATCTTTTTCTTATTCGCGGCAACCTCGCGTTGGCACGCAGGTTCAGACAGAACTGGGAACATCATCGCACTGATGCTATCGCGCTCAGACCTGCAGGTTCCCAATGAGTACGATGACAGCAAATCCCCTCTGGGTCGACCTGCAGGTTGAGCTCGATCGTCCGGATCTGTTGTTGCAGGTACTGGTTTTGAGTGGCTGCGTTTTGGCCGGTTGGTTGCTGTCACAGCAGTTAATGAAAAAATTCTCGGCACGTCATGAGCATCACGGTATTTTTCAGGCGCCCGTCGACAGCTTTCAGGTCGTACTGACACCCTTACTGATCGTCGTTCTGATGGCATCAGCCGCCTGGGTGATGGGGCGTTGGCAGCATGCTGGTCTGCTGCTTACCGCGCTACCGCTCTTGCTGTCGTTTCTTCTTATTCGCTCGGGATTTTTTCTGCTTCGCAAGGCATTTGCAAAAGAAGGTCGTGTCGGCGTTTTTCTTCAGGTATTCGAGCAAAGCTTTGCTGTGCTTGTCTGGAGTGGACTTGCGCTCTACATCACCGGTCTCTGGCCCGAATTTGTGAAGTATCTTGAGGAGACAACCATCCCACTGGGTCACCATCGAGAGCCACTGATCGTGATCTTTCAGGCGCTGATGTGGGTATTCATCACGCTGATACTAGCCATGTGGGCTGCCAGCGCGCTCGAGCAGCGCCTCATGCATCTTGACACGATGCATTCCTCGCTGCGTGCCGTCATGGCACGCGTTGCAAGAGCTTCGTTGATACTGGTTGCCCTTTTAGTCAGCCTGTCAATTGTGGGCATCGATCTGACCGTGCTCTCGGTTTTTGGTGGTGCCCTTGGTGTGGGTATTGGCCTTGGCTTGCAGAAGCTGGTGAGCAGTTATGTGTCCGGATTTGTCATTCTTCTCGAGCGCAGCTTGTCGATTGGCGACATCGTCCATCTTGATCGTTTCAGCGGCGAGGTCGCTGAAATCAATACGCGTTATACCTTGATCAAATCGTCAGATGGCGCCGCAGCGGCGATCCCTAACGAAATGCTGGTGTCCTCGCCAGTACAGAATCTCACTCGGAGCGACCGTCAGCTGCGTTTGGCCACCACGATGGTGGTCGCTCCCGAGACGGACCTCGAGGCGCTGCTGCCCGGCATGGCGGCGGCAATGCAGCGGATTCCCCGAATTCTAACAAGCCCCTCGCCGACAGCGACGCTGGCGCGGTTTACCGCTGAGGGCATGGAGCTGGAGGCTGGTTTCTGGATAGCTGATCCTCAATACGGCACGGGCAATGTGCGCTCTGAGGTGAATTTCGAGTTCTGGCGCCTGTGCCAGCAGTACGGGGTCCGCTTCCCAAGCCAGGCAAAGGCTGAATCATCAGTGAAACGTGGGAATGACAAGTCATTGATTTATAAGCCTTTATCTGCGGATGTGGGTAAAAATCAGGCCTGAGATCACCAAAAGCACGTACAATATAATGATGGGCTGCAACAATGGATATCCGTAAGGGACTGCCTGAACGCCCGGGTAATTTTGGAGAAACAATGAGCTCAAATCCCGTGATGGATGCTGTTCTCGACGTTTTGATGAATGGCCTCACGCATTCATCTGGCTTGCAAATACTGCTGTTCACGCTGGCTGTCACTCATGTGACCATCGCCGCAGTCACCATCTTCTTGCATCGCTGTCAGGCGCACCGCGCGCTCGAACTGCACGCCATTCCCAGTCACCTCTTTCGCTTCTGGTTGTGGATGACCACGGGCATGGTCACCAAGGAGTGGGCGGCTATTCACCGCAAGCATCACGCGAAATGCGAGACTGTCGAAGACCCGCACAGCCCAGTCGCACTGGGTATCGAGAAAGTACTGTTCGAGGGTGCAGAGCTTTATCGCATGGAAGCGAAGAACTGGGAAACGATGGAGAAGTACGGTCATGGCACGCCAGATGACTGGATCGAGCGGAACCTCTACTCAAAACACTCAGCGTTGGGCGTCTCCTTGATGCTTGTGATCAATCTGATGCTATTCGGTGTACTGGGCCTGACTGTCTGGGCTATTCAGATGGCGTGGATTCCTGTGACTGCTGCGGGTGTTATCAACGGTATCGGTCACTTCTGGGGTTACCGCAATTACGACTGCAAGGACGCGTCGACCAACATCACTCCGCTCGGCATTCTGATTGGTGGTGAGGAGTTGCATAACAATCATCATACCTTTGGCACATCGGCGAAGTTGTCGGCCAAGTGGTTCGAGTTTGATATCGGCTGGCTATACATCTCCCTACTGTCTTTTCTCGGTCTGGCCAAGGTGAAGAAGGTCGCTCCAGAACCGCGTTTCGATCCCAAGAAAATGGTGTGCGACCTCGATACCCTGCAATCCATCGTCGCTAACCGCTATGACGTGATGGCCACTTATGCAAGCTCGATACGTCGCGCATGGCGCGATGAGCTCGCGCAGATTCGCGAGAAATCCCAGCTTGAATCCAGTTTTCTGAAGTCCTCGCGCAAGCTAATGCAGCGCGAACCCGCCAGTTTGCATCAACAGCAGCAACAGCAACTGTCTGAGGTGTTCAAGCACAGCAATGCACTCAAGACCATGCACGAAATGCGAGTTGAACTCTCCGGCCTCTGGGAACGTTCACATGCCAGCAGCGATCAGCTTCTCCAGCAATTGCGTGATTGGTGTGCCCGGGCCGAATCGTCCGGGATACGGTCGTTGCAGGAATTTTCATTCCGTCTGCGTAGTTACGCATAGGCGTAAGTTCACCGTAAAAAGGCCCCTCAGTGAAAACTGCGGGGCTTGTCATTTTGGGTACTCCTTGCATAGAGGAGGCAGCCACGCCGTCTCCGATTAGTGCGGACCCTCTTCATCTCGCTCTGAACCGGTGTGGATCTAACCAGAATGGGGCGCGTCGGAACCGAGCACTTGGATCCAGCCTAGTAGTTACCGCAGCGGCGCCTAGACGCAAATCTATTCCGGCCGCGGCATTTTTCAGGGTTTTCGGTAGTCTGGCACGGTGATTGCTCACGAGAAAGTTGAGCCCTTTCCCTCAACGATGTTGTTACCTCCTGGAGATCACAGAGATGATAAATCGCCGTACTCACCTGAAAACGCTGGCAGCGACCATGGTACTGGCCGCCGCCGGTACCTCCTTCACGTCATCCGTATTTGCTGCAGACACCATCAAAGTGGGTGTCGTGCATAGCCTCTCCGGAACCATGGCAATTTCCGAAACCGTCCTCAAAGATACTGTGCTCATGGCGATTGACGAGATCAATGCCAAGGGCGGCGTGCTCGAGAAAAAACTGGAGCCGGTAGTCGTCGACCCAGCCTCGAATTGGCCGTTTTTTGCCGAAAAAACCAAGCAACTTTTAACCAAGGACAAGGTAGCCGTCATTT
>SYFN01000037.1 GCA_005800405.1 Burkholderiales bacterium | reverse complement strand
CCCTAAAAAATCTGGCTAGCCCGGATTATCGTACATATTGACGACAATCTCCCGCCAGCCTCAGGGGAAGCGGACCACGAATACGGTTCCCTTGCCTTCGGGACCAGCGCTGAGCTCAATCACGGCGTCGTGATCGCGGGCTATGTCTCTCACGATGGCCAAACCCAAACCTGATCCGGGCTGAGACTGGTCCAGCCTGTAAAAGCGGTTGAACACGCGCTCTTTTTCCGATTCTAGTATGCCCGGGCCACTATCTTCCACCATCAAGATGCCATGTCCGTCCTCATGAAGACAACTGACCGTGACCGAGCCACCATTGGGTGAATATCGTATCGCATTGTCGACCAGGTTATCGATCATGTCGCGCAATAGAAAATAGTCGCCAGCCACACGCGTGGGCTGCAAATCGAAACCAATATCGATATTTTTTTTCAATGCCTCCTCGACAAATTGCTGTACCGATTCAGCCACCAGGGCATCCAGCGATAACTGTTCAAGACGATGTCGCTCGAAATCACCCGGCTCGGAACGTGCCAGTGCCAGCAGCTGATTTGCCTGCCGCGCCATTCTTTCAGTCGAGGCCAGCATCAGCGAGGTCGGTTCTGCGGTTTCGGTGTCGTGGCGATGATGAGATCGCAGCCATTCCAGCTGCGCCTTGAAGCCTGCCAATGGCGCGCGCAATTGATGTGCAGCATTCGCCAGAAAATCTTGCCGGGTACGGGCACTTCCCTGAACACGATTGAGTAACTCATTCATCGCGCGGATGAATGGCACGATTTCTACCGGTGCATTCTGCAGAGGCAGCGGCGACAAATCATCCGAGGAACGCTGCTCCAGATTACTCTCGAGGTCACGCAATGGTTGCAGTCCTCGCTTGAGCACCATCCAGACGACAAAAGGTATCAAGAGCAGCAGGAGTAATTCCAGTGCTAACAGCGACAGCAATATGCGAAGTCGAATTTCCTGTCGCTTGACCCGCGTCTCAGCAGCACCAATGAGCACCGTCTCGCCGCCCACCTGCGTACGCAGCGAGATCACCCGAACATCCTCGCCCCGCATGCGAGAACCGTAGGCAATCCAGGGTTTATTTTTTTCGGGAACCTGCATGATCGGAAAATCACGGTCGCCGGCGATCGTATTGCCCGACATGTCACGAACCACGAAAAATACTTCGTCCAAGTGGTCAACACGCAAAATTTGCTCAGCCTGCTGCGACAAGCGCAACTCAACCGAAGAATCTGTTTCTTTCACATGGGGCACCAAGGCCCAGGCGGCGTCTGCAAGACTCTGGTCGAGTGCCGACTGAGCAGGGATCCATGCAAGCCAATAGGCGGCGGCTGCCGCAGCTACATTGACCGCCATCAGGGTAATAACCAGCCACTGCAGCAGTTTGGCTCTGAGACTCATCCGCTCGACTGTTCCAGCAGATAACCGAATCCCCGAATCGTTTTGATGGAAATACCGGCCGAGTCGATCTTCGAGCGTATGCGCGACACATAGACCTCCACGGCATTGAGCGTGACCTCCTCACCCCAGGGAAGAATGGCATCGATGATCTGCTGCTTCGAGACGACTCGTGACGAATTCTGCATTAAGTGTTCGAGAACGGCCCACTCGCGCGCAGACAAATCAATTACCTGACCATCTACTGAGGCGCGACGAGTAAACGGATCCAGTTGCAGACCACCCATCTGAAGATGAACTGGCCTAGGGTTACTTCGGCGAACCAGCGCCTTGAGACGAGCGACGAGTTCAGGCGCGGCGAATGGCTTGACCAAATAGTCGTCGGCACCCAGCTCAAGACCCCGGACCCGATCCTGTACATCATCGCGCGCGGTCAGAAGCAAAACCGGCAACGCACTACCACGCGCCCGCAGGCGGCGAACCACCTCAAATCCATCGATACCGGGTAACCCAATATCCAGTACTGCGACAGACGCCTCGCGCGATATCAGCGCATGATCGGCCTGCTCACCATTATGAACAACGTCGACCGCCATGCCGTGGCCGCGAAGAATCCGCGCGATGCCATCGGCCAGAACCAAGTCATCCTCTACCAACAACACATGCATAGTCATATCCGCATTCGGGCAACAACGGCAGCATTTTTTGCCAGAAGCCTGGCCAGGGCCGTCGATTAATGCATTGAGACAAAAAAACACCGGACTAAGGCCCGGTGCTTCGACTAAAAAAACAGCGTTGATTACGCAGCTTCAGGAACACTCGGCAGACCGGAGAGCGCCATGGCGAGTTCATTCTCGTCATAGTTTTCGTCTTTGAGACTACCGGCAAAGTAGCTTGAGTAAGCGGCCATATCGAAGTGACCATGGCCGCACAAATTAAACAGAATCACTTCACTCTTGCCCTCGCGCTTGCAGCGCAGCGCTTCTTCGATCGCGCCTTTCACGGCGTGATTCGCTTCAGGCGCGGGCACGATGCCTTCATGCCGTGCGAACAACACACCCGCTGCAAAGCACTCGGTCTGATGATAGGCAGTCGCCTCAATCAGGCCCAACTCTTTCAGGTGCGATACCAGTGGCGCCATGCCGTGGTAGCGCAAACCACCTGCGTGAAAGCCCGGCGGTGTGAAGGTCGAACCCAGCGTGTGCATCTTAGTCAGCGGCGCCATGTGGCCGGTGTCGCCGAAGTCGTAAGCGTACTTGCCGCGGGTGAGCGAGGGACATGCCGCCGGCTCCACCGCAACAATACGTGGCTTGGGACCGCCGCGCAGTCCGGCACCGATGAAAGGGAAAACGATACCCGCGAAATTCGAACCACCCCCGGTGCAGCCGACGATGACATCTGGATAGGCATCTGCCATCGCCATCTGCTCCATGGACTCGATACCCACGATGGTCTGATGCATCAACACATGATTGAGTACCGAGCCGAGCGCATATTTGGTGTCGTCATTGGTCGCCGCAATTTCCACGGCTTCGGAAATCGCAATACCCAAACTCCCTGGATGGTTCGGTGTCTTTTCCAGCACTGAACGGCCATAGTGGGTGTCCATGGAGGGCGAGGCCACACAACGGGCACCGTAGGTTTCCATCGCGGCGCGGCGGTACGGCTTCTGATCATAGGACACACGTACCTGAAAAACGGTCACATCAATACCGAACAGCGAGCCAGCGAAGGAGAGCGAGGTGCCCCACTGTCCAGCACCGGTCTCGGTTGTCAGACGCTTGATACCTGCTTGCTGATTGTAGAAAGCTTGCGGAATCGCGGTGTTGGGCTTGTGGCTGCCTGCGGGGCTCACACCTTCGTACTTGTAAAAAATTTTCGCCGGTGTGCCCAAGGCTTTTTCCAGCGCATGCGCGCGGAACAGCGGCGCGGGTCGCCACAGACGGTAGATATCTCGCACGGGTTCGGGAATGTCGATTTCACGCTCGGTCGAGACCTCTTGCAGGATGAGGTCCATCGGGAACAGCGGCGCAAGATCATCGGGACCGATAGGCTGTAGTGTTCCGGGGTGCAGCACGGGCGGCAGCGGCTTGGGCAGGTCCGCCTGAATGTTGTACCAGCGACGTGGAATACGGTCTTCGGGAAGCAGGAATTTGAGTTGTTGCGACATCGCTCGGAGCTCCATCATTATTGTGGTTATAGATATGCTGACTCGTTTGCCGGCAACCTACGCATCCATTATTTTTTTGGCAATGATGGGTGCGCTTGCTATATTCGGACTTCCGCTAATTTACTTCGGCATCAGGGGTTTCGTCCATCCAGGAAACAAAACCCCCTGCCAAGGCAAGGGGCGTTCATGCTGAGACCGAGTTCTTGAACTCGTTTTACTTCGCTTTCAGGCACTCGCTCATGAATTTCTTGCGCTCGTCCCCTTTTTTACCGTCGGCTTCCTTGTTGCAGGTCGCCATTTTGTTCTGCTGAGCGCTGGCTGGCTTGTCTGCCGTTGCTGGTGCTGCTGGCTTCTCTGGTGCGGCTGACTTCTCAGGTGCTGCTGGTGCCGCTGGCTTTTTGCTCAGACAATCTTTCATGAATGCCTTGCGTTCGTCACCTTTCTTGCCAGTGGCTTCCTTGTTGCAAGTAACCATCTTGTTTTGCTGCTCAGTTGCCGCTTCAGCAACAGGCAAAAATACCCATGACAGTATCGCTATGGCAGTAATGAAGCGTTTCACGCGTCCTCCTTTTTATGGTGCGCTTGTGCGCAGTTTTGACTTCTCGGAATATTTTGCCTGAAAAAATAAGCGCCAGAAAATAAAAAACGCGCATACAGAACTCAGGCGGGTACCAGCCTTTCCATCAGCCATTTCGCAACACGCAGAACCACCTTGTCTTCACCATGCCGGCCCACGACCTGCAAACCTACCGGCATGCCGGTGCGTCCTTTGAAAAAAGGCAGGTGCACACAGGGCAAACCCAGCAATGTCCATACGCGCCCGAAAACGGGATCCCCGGTCTGCGCCAGTGTGGCGGGTGCCTCCCCGATCGCACTGGGCGCCAGCAGCACTTCGAACGCACCAAATGCATTGGACACCATGCCCCGCGCTGACTGGGCCAACTGAAGATTGGCGTAATGACGCTCGACAGGAGTCTCCAGTCCACTGCGGAGCACCCGGTTGAGGTGATCACTCAATAAATGCGGGTGCCGGAGCCGCTCATGGGCGAGCGAGCGCACCAGATCGAATTCCATGATTTCCTTCTGCACTTGCATCAACTGAGAAAACAACAGCGGCAGTTGCAGTTCACGTATCGGCACCCCAGCCCCGGCAAGCACCCGTGCTGCATGCTCGAAGGCCTTGTGCGTATCCTCGTCCGCATGCGGCCATTCATGGGTTTGGCACAAAGCGATGCGCGGCGCATGCGAAACGTCGAGCTGCAGCAGTCCGCGATCATCGGTAGTCGCGGCAGCAAAGAGTGCAACGTCATCAACCGAACGCGCAATGAATCCGATCGTATCGAGCGAATCCGAGAGCGCCTTTACACCGGTACGGTTGACCATGCCGAAACTGGGCTTGTAGCCAACCACGCCACAAAAAGCAGCGGGTCTTATCACTGAGGCTGCCGTTTGCGATGCGAAGGCCAGCGGGACCATGCAATCGGCGACAGCAGCAGCAGATCCGCTGGACGACCCGCCAGGCGTATGCGTGACCCCACGCGGATTACGGGTCTTTCCGGGCTTGAAGGTTGCAAACTCGGTAGTCACCGTTTTACCCAGTATCAGCGCACCCTGCGCTCGACAAAGAGCAACAGCAGCTGCATCAGCAGCAGGCTTGTGCGATGCGTAAATCGGAGATCCGTACGTAGTGGGCATATCCGCGGTGTCGAACAAGTCTTTCACCGCGATGGGTATGCCATGCAAGAGTCCCTGCACCGGTCTGCGGTCAAGTTGACGCGCCTGTTCAAGCGCGCTGTCGGTCGCCAGATGTTCCCAGGCTTGCACGGCGCCTTCTCTTGCCTGAATGCGATCCAGACAGGAGCGAACCAGTTGTTCGGCAGTGATTTCGCGGCGCTCAAGCTGAGGGACCAGCGAGCTGGCTGATTGCTCATGGAGGGCTTGCGGCATTGTAAATCCTTGTCTTTTTTATTAGGGAAGCGCTGAACAAATCCCTTTTACAAGGAACTTTACTCAGCAATTTTTGAACTGCCTAATTTTTGGGCAATTATTTTAAACGTTTGTTAAAAACGCTGCGAATTTATCCGCTTTAAGCGGATTGTTCCGCTG
>SYFN01000036.1 GCA_005800405.1 Burkholderiales bacterium | reverse complement strand
GGATGATCAATACATCCGGAAAATTCACGCCGGCGGCCATGATGTCGATCATGACCTCGCCTGCGGCGAGCTTTACTTCCGCTTTTTCTTCGATGACCAGCGTTTCAGGCAGACCCCAGGTTTTGCAGACAACGGCTTTCATAGTGTTCCCATTTTTTAAGCGTTTTTGTGGATTAGTTAAACTTTGGTGCGCGCTTTTCAATGAATGCGCGTATACCTTCGTGGCCATCTTCGGTCTCACCAGAGGCGAACATGGCATCGCGCTCGGCATCGAGATGCTGCAATAGTGAATGATGCGATGCTGCGCTGATCAGCGCCTTGATGCGCGCCTGCGCCTGCGCAGGGCCTTTGGCCAATTGGTGTCCCAGTGCACGCGCTGCTGACGCCAGCTCGGCATCCGGATGGACGGCATCCACCAAGCCCATGTGCAGACATTCGGCGGAGGAAATTGGTCGGTTCGTGAGAAAAATATCGCGCGCCCGCGCAGCGCCCGCACGACGGGTAACAAACCATGAGCCGCCCACATCAGGGGTGAGCCCAATCGCTGAGTAACCACCGCGTAGCTTCATGGATTCGGCAGCGAGCACGATATCGCCACACAAACCCAGCCCAATACCACCGCCGCCCACCGCCCCATTGATCGCGCATACCACTGGAATCTCGAGCAGCGACACCAGACGCAAGGCCGCATGCACGGGCTCCAGCAAGCCCCGCAGGGTATCGACCAGCGGACGCGAGGTGTCGGCAAAGGCATTGACATCACCACCGACGCAGAACTGTTTGCCATTGGCAGTAATGAGCAAAGCCCGAATGGATTTCTCGCTGGCCACTTGCTCGATCGCTGCAGCAAACGCCTGCGCCATCGCGAGATCAAGCGCATTGGCGCGGGCGGGGTTATTGAAGGTGATGATGGCAAGCGCGTGGTCAATCTCGACCGTGAGCGGGGAGGACATGGCAGGCAGCTCCAGGGCAATTCACTAAGGTGGGAAATTCAGAGCCTCCATCCAGAGCCGGCAGCGGCTTTTCGATGGCGCCTCCAAGGATGCGAAAAACCGCCCCCCCTCATTCTAACAAAGGAACCGTGCTGCCCCGGCTCCGAGGACCGTGATAGGCGGGAAGAATTCCCATACGCAATGCGATCGGAAAGCCTTAAGCTTCGACACCGCAAAGGGGTTTACCGATTTGCGAGAGGAGATCAGACCGCCAGCTATTGGCGGGTTGTAATAATAGAAACATAAAATAATAAGACCATGCGTAAAGTAGTCTCCCCCAGATATTCTCTGATGGCCCTGTCCGTGATGGCGATGTTTGCCAGCGCAGCATCGGCGCAAGCCGCTGAAGAAAAATCGGTCGATAACAAGGCTGACAAAATGCTGCCGCAAGTCGAGGTCGTTGGTACCTCGCCTCTGCCCGGCATCGGCATCGAAAAAGACAAGCTGCCCTACGATGTGCAGACCGTCACCAGTGAGCAGATGTATCGGTCACAAACACTCAATCTCACGGACTACATGTCGCGTAATCTGCTGGGTGTGAACATCAATGAAGTCCAGGGCAGTCCGTTTCAGGCGGATGTGACGTACCGGGGTTTTCGTCTGTCGGGAATTCTGGGCTCCTCGCAAGGCTTGTCGGTTTATCTGGACGGCGTACGGGTGAATGAGCCCTTTGGTGATGTGGTGAACTGGGACATGATCCCCGAAGCGGCCATCGGCAATGTGACGCTGGTACCGGGTTCGAATCCTGTGTATGGTCTGAATACCTTAGGTGGGGCGCTGGCATTGACTACCAAATCTGGACTCACCGCGCCGGGTGGCGAGGTGAAACTGCAGGCTGGCAGTTTTGGACGCGTGCGCATGGATATCAGTCACGGCAGCAAGGGTAACGATGGCTATCACAGCTTCATCTCAGCGACGGGCTTTCGCGACGATGGATGGCGCGATTATTCCAGCGGTAATTTAGGTAATGTGTTTGCGAAAATTGGACGTCAGCAGAATGACAGTAACTGGGATTTGTCCTTGCTGGTAGGACGGAGTAGCCTGCTGGGTAATGGGTTGTTGCCAAGCTATAGCTATGGAGCAGATGGCGATGATCGTCCGGCGGCCGGCATGTATGAAACCAATCGCAAGTGGATTTATACCCACCCTGATCGCACCCGGAATGAATTGCAACAGCTGACTTTCAATTTCCAGCGAATTCTGGATGCGAACACTGAGTTGGCAGCCAATGCTTATATTCGCAACAGCAAACGCAGAACTGTGGGGGGAGATGCGGAACGCGAAGAAGACGCCGGATCGTATGCAAATGAGGCCGTGCTCAATTACACCGCGACATCGCAGAATAGTTACGGCACCAGCGTCAATCTGACCAAACTGCTGGATACACATCAACTGACCACGGGTGCTTCCTTTGACGCAAGCCGAGTCGGCTACGGTTCCAGCCGGGCAGATTGCGACACCAACATCGACTCGACACGCGCCCCCTACGGCTGCGACCCTGCAGAAGACCACGCGAGAC
The DNA here is from genome assembly GCA_005800405.1 of Burkholderiales bacterium. GTDB lineage: Bacteria > Pseudomonadota > Gammaproteobacteria > Burkholderiales > Burkholderiaceae_D > Pernthalerella. Next base: position 6,056 of record SYFN01000036.1, on the reverse strand, counting down.
TCAAGGGCAGAACAACCGCCCTCGGCATTTACGCGTCCGACACCTGGACCGTGTCGGAAAAGACATTCATCACGACATCTGGCAGGTTTAATCATGCCATCGTCAATAACAGACTCAATACCTTGGTTGACCCAGATGGTGATCCGCTTTCCTCGACGCGACTCACCTCGGATAAATTTACTTACAATAGCTTCAATCCTTCGGTTGGCATCACGTACAAACCGATTCAAACCATTTCAGTCTTTACCAACATCGGTCAAAGTAATCGAGTACCAACGTCAATTGAGCTCGGCTGCGCTGACCCAAGCTACCCCTGCCGGCTTCCGACCGGTCTGCAGGCCGATCCCTACCTGAAACAGGTCATTGCTCAAACGTTGGAAACCGGTCTGCGCTGGCAGCTTTCGAGCGATAGCGGTGTATCTGTTGCCATTTATCGCTCAGAAAACAAGGACGATATTTTGTTCCGAGCCGTGAACAGCCAAGGACTTGGCTATTTCAGTAATTTTTCGCGGACGCGGCGACAGGGTACCGACATTACTGCCTACACCGTGTTGAACTCACTCTCGCTCAGAGTAACTTATAGCTACCTGGACGCCACCTATCAGGATAGCGGCACACTATTTGGTGGCGAACGCGATATCACGATTACGCCAGGCTCCAAAATAGCAGGACTCCCTGCACATACTGTGCGTATCCATGCAGACTGGCGGGCAATACCAAAAATGACGATGGGTGCCTCGGTCTCGGCAACATCAAGCTTGACAACCCAAGGCAATGAGGACGGCTTGATAGGCCCGGAGAACAGCGAGGTGACCGCGGCCAATGCAAAGATCAAAGGCTATGCTTTGTTGAACTTGCATGCGAACTATGAGGCGGAAAAATGGCTTGATTATTTTGCTCGCATAAACAATGTTTTTGATACGCGCTTCGAAACCTACGGCATGACGGCGATGAGCATGTTCGGCGCAGATGGCAATCTGCTTGCCGCGGGTACCTCCGGTGTCGGCCCCAACGTCAGCCGCTTCGTCGCCCCCGGCGCCCCACGTCACCTCATGATAGGGCTGCGCTACCGCTTCTGATTTTTCTTCCTCCTCCCCCGCAGTCATCCTCGGGCATGCAGATCACCGCATGCCCGTTTTTTTAAGCTGGAAAGCGAGCCTGTAACCAGAAACCAAACTTTACGCCAGCCCATGCCGCTTCGCGTACTGGTGCAATTCAATCGGCGTATACACACCCAGCTTTTGTCGAATCGAAGATTGATAATTGGCCACCGTTTTGGTGCCCAGATGCAGTCGGTGTCCAATTTCATCGACCGTTTGTCCATTGGCCAGCAAGCGAAATATCTCGAACTCACGAGGTGCCAATTGCAAATGGGGCACGCTTTCTTTTTCTGCTTCAGCCACTGCAGACGCCAGATCATCCGAGATTGGTTTTTCACCGCGCATGACCTGATGAATTGCATCCACCATCCGTTCAGGTGGCATGCTCTTGGTGAGATAGCCGCTCGCTCCTGCGCGCAATGCCTGAAGGGCGAGCGCGGCATTTTCATGCATGGTAAACACCAACACACGCTGCTCCGGGTAGCGTTGCAATATCCGGCGCATACTTTCAAGACCGCCCTGCCCAGGCATAGATAAATCCATCACCACCACATCGGCAGGTGTATGCGCGAGCATGCCATACGCCAGTTCCCCACTATCGGCTTCGCCGATTACTTGCAGTGCAGGATCCAGTTCAAGATAGCGCTTGTAGCCCGCACGAACCACTGCATGATCATCCACCAGCAGCACACGAACGATGTCAGTTGCCATGAACCACCTCGCTGATCATCGGCATCTCAAGGGGGAAATTAGCCTCCAGCAGGACACCGTGCGGTGTTACTGCGTGCCAGTGCAAATGCCCTTGATTGGCCAACACGCGCTCGCGAATACCAATCAGGCCCAGACCACCCGTGGGCTGCAGATCCGACATGGTAATCCCTTTGCCGTTATCTGCGACGGTAAGCCGCAAGGCGCCAGCGTTCGCATCGACGGCGATCGTAATCTCGACACGAGTAGCCTCCGCATGTCGCATCACATTGGTCAGCGCTTCTTGCGCAATGCGATAGATGGCGACTGCCAACCGCTGTGGTATGACGACGTTGTCGAGGTTGACGTTGAGCCGACAATCGAGTGCCACGGCGCCGCGTGACTGGCGCTGTCTGACCAGATCACGCATGGCCTGCTCCAGCGCGATGTCATGTTCTTCATCACCTTGCAACCCATAAGGACGCAATTGCGCCAGCAAACCCCGCAGTTGCGACAGGATACTGCTGCTGTTCTCGTACATAGCTTGAGCACACGCTTCCAGCGCGCTCTGGCCGGCAGATCGCTTGAGCAGATACGAGGCATCTACCTGAATGGCAGTGAGCAGCTGTCCGAATTCATCATGCAATTCATGGGCGAGCTTGCGTCGTTCTTCTTCCTGGACATCCTGGAGCCGGTGGAGCAGCTCGCGCTGCTTGGCGATTTGATCGGTGAGAGCTGCGGCCAGATGATTGAGAGCCTGCGCGATCTGGTTGAGCTCCCGCGTGCCTGAGGCGGCGATGCGCGTTGCGTAATCACCAGCCTCGATACGCGTGATACCCGCCAGAATGCCGGACAAGGGCGCAAGTGCCAGTCGCAGGGTACCGCCAATCGCCAGGATCAGTATCAATCCCAGCAGGGCAAACAACGCCAGTTGCAGCAAAGCGCCGGTGATGGCCTCGGTGATCTCCGACTGCGGATTGGGTTCCAGCACCAGAGTGATATTCCGGCCATCACTGCGCTTTAGCGACAGGGCATAGCTCTTCATCGTGGCATCACTGGCCAGAAAACGATTCAGTATTCCAGGCATCACCGAGGGTGGCTCAGTCGCTGGCTGGGTGAGGCGGCGACCAGATTCATCGAGCAAAGCTACATGAAAATGGCGCAAACGCTCGCCATGATTGAGCGCGTTGATCGATACGACTTGCCGGGTGAGTGAATCACTGCCCTGCAGTTCGGACAAAGTGGTAATCAGCTGACCAATGCTCTGACTGCTGCGCACTTCGTCTGCAATGTCATGACGGGCAGCAAACAAGGTAAATACCGCCACCAGAATTAGCATCAACAGGCCGACCACAAAAAGTCTGAGCAGGAGTCGGGTAACGAGTTGCATGTCGGCTCCGTAAAAATAACGAATGCGGTGACGTGAGCGATAAAAATGCGCCATCGATTCACAACGTTGCTCCACGTCAATAACTCGTCCGATTATAAGGTCATCGAATGAATGTTGAATGGAAAATACTGTCCAATACGATGTTTATCTGACGACCATCCCGGGACTTCCAACCCATGCCGGAACATTTTCCCGGACTGCCCTACCTCCGCGAGACGCTGATTTTTCTTGCGCTGGCGGGTATTCTGATACCACTGCTCCAGCGCTTGCGTATCAATCAAAATCCTCGGGTTTCTGGCGGTGGGTGTTCTGCTGGGTCCGTTCGGGCTCTGGTTGTGGGTGGGCCAATTGCCTTGGCTTGAGAATCTCACGTTTATTCGCGTTGAGGGTATGGTCGCGCTAGGTGAACTGGGTGTGCTATTCCTGATGTTCACCATAGGACTGGAGTTATCGGCAGAACGTTTATGGATGCTGCGCCGCTGGGTATTTGGTGCAGGCACCGCGCAGGTCCTGTTGTCTGCGCTATTGATTGGCACTGCAGCACTGATGCTGCATCACGAACTGCCGACCGCGATTGTGCTGGGACTGATGCTTTCACTATCTTCCACGGCTGTGGTGATGCAATTGATGACCGACAGTGACTTGCTCGACACGCCGATGGCGCAGGCGAATTTTTCTGTGCTGATGCTGCAAGATCTGTCAGTCGTGCCTATTCTGGTTCTGACGGGTGGGCTTGCCCAGGGCAACACAGAGCATCTGTGGCTCACGCTGATCGCAGTGGTTCTAAAGTCCGCCGGGGTGATCTTGCTGATCTATTTTCTGGGTCGGCGGGTGATACGACCGTCGTTCAAGGCTTTGGGAAATCAATATCGACACCAGCATCAACCTGCCACGTTCGTTGCACTAATTTTGTTGTGCACGCTGGGTATCGCAGGGTTCACCGCTTATGCCGGATTATCCATGGCGCTGGGCGCATTTCTGGCCGGGCTGCTGCTGGCTGAGACAGAGTTTCGTCACGAAGTTGAAGTCACTATAGAGCCTTTCAAAAGTCTGTTGCTGGGTTTGTTTTTCATGTCAGTCGGTATGCAGACGGATGTGCGTTTCATTTTGGCGTCTCCACTGTGGCTGGCCCTGTGTGTGGCAGGCCTGTTCATCCTCAAGGCAGCGGTGATGATGCTGGTGTTGCGTTTGGGTGGGATACCATTGGGCCGGGCGTTTGAAGGCGGCATGCTGATGAGTCAGGGAGGCGAGTTTGCTTTCATCGTTACCGGCTACGCGCTTGTCAGTGGACTTTTCACAAACGAGTTGTCACAGTTTGTGTTGCTGATGGTAGGACTGTCGATGTTTGCGACACCTCTGATGGCACGCCTGGGTCGTGTGCTCGGCAATACATGGGATAAGTCGCATCATCGCGCGCCCGCTGTACGGGACAACGCCGAGACTGGCCCTCTGTCAGGACACGTGATTATTGTCGGCTTCGGGCGTATGGGTCAGCTGCTCGCAGAAATTCTGGATGCGCAGGGGTTACGCTACGTGGCTATCGATATCGATATGCATCGGTCGACACGCAAACATCCCCTGGGTGAGCCGGTATATTTCGGCGATGTCAGCCGACTTGAGCTGCTGCATCGTGTTCATGCGAGCAAATCCGCCGCCATCGTGCTGTCAATGGATCATGCGGAGGCGGCGCTGCACGCCACCCGCGCTATTCGTCGCGAGTTTGTCGACATTCCCCTCCTCGCTCGGGCGCATGACGAAGATCACGCGTGTGCGTTGCAAGAAGCGGGGGCGACTCAGGTCATGCCTGAGACACTGGCAGCAGGGTTGCAGCTGTCATCTGCCGTTTTACACATGGTGGGCATGAACAAAAAACAGGTAAATCATGCCATCCGACTTGAGCGGCATAGGCGGCTTGCACGCATGCAAAAATCAAAGGGTGATTTTTTTGGCACGTTCTGCGACGAGGCCTCTGACGACCGAACGATCAGGCTAACGCCTCATCGCTAAACGCTTTACCCGCTCTTTCAGTTTACTGTGTCACATTCAGATTTGCCTAGTCATGCGAACAGCTAAAACCAGTTTATGGGCATTGCTTTTTTACTATGCCAGAGTTCCGGCTAAACCTGTCTGCACACCGCGTACACTGAGGTGCTTCCGCACCAAGGCCCAAACATCGAGGGTCTCAGCAAAAAACGCCTGATGTGCGGCCGGTAACTCACCGAACATCCATTGAAGCGAGCTTGGATCTGGTGCACACTACGGACCATTGAGGTATCATAATTTCCTTCGTAGAAAAGCAACTTGAAAGGAAGTAGCGCTCGTGAGCAAAAAATCTCGTCCGGCCGATATTTATTTGCGTTTTCTGCAACTCTCGGAGGCGCTACGCGATCTGCCGTCATTGCCGCCACTTGAGCCTCTTGAAGAGCGCATTCTGTCGCTCATCGCGTTTGCTCGTCAAAAAAAGGAGCGTTTGTCAGTCAAGGATTTGATGGGTAAACGAGAGCTGGGCTCTCCCGCCATGCTGCACGGTCGACTCAAGTCTATGCGCGCCAAGGGCTGGATACATCTCGCTGAGACCGAAGATGCGCGCCGCAAGCAGTTGGAGCTAACGCACGCCGCCTTGCTTCACTTCGATAAACTCTCCAAGTGTTTATTACGAGCAGCGAAAAAAGCGGACTAAATTGAACTGCTTCAAAAAAGCGCACCGGCTCAATCTCTGTACCGGTGCGTTTTTTTCACTTCGTGGTTTCAAGTACGAAGTGCAACACGGTTTAGAGATTCATGAAACACCTGATGCGGGGTTTTAAATCCCAATCGTTTTCTGGGGCGGTGATTCAATCGATCTTCGATCATTTTAAGCTCTGCATCAGTAACCGTAG
>SYFN01000035.1 GCA_005800405.1 Burkholderiales bacterium | reverse complement strand
GTTGAGATGATGGTACGGAAAATGGAAGAGGGATTGTCGCGGCTTGATGCGGCAACCTTTGCCTATACCTCCACAGCGATGCCCATGCTGACAGGTACCTTGATTACAGCGGCTGGTTTCTTGCCTATTGGTTTTGCGAAATCGGCTGCGGGTGAGTACACCTTCTCGATGTTTTCGGTGAACGCCCTTGCGCTGTTAATCTTATGGTTCGTGGCGGTGCTTTTCACGCCTTACATTGGCTTCCTTTTGCTCAAGGTAAGACCAGCATCGAGTGCGGATGGTCATCATGAGCTATTTGACACCCCCTTTTATCAGCGTTTGCGAAACGTGGTTGATTGGTGTGTGGATTGGCGCAAGACCACGATCATGTTGACTTTGGCGGGATTTTTTCTCGGCGTATTTGGTTTTCGTTTCATCGAGCAGCAGTTTTTTCCTGACTCGAGCCGCCTTGAGCTCATGGTGGAACTCTGGCTGCCAGAAGGATCTTCTTACCGGGCCACTGAAGCTCAGGCGAAAAAATTCGAGCGTTTGATGTTGCAGCAAGCCGACGTCGAGTCAGTTACGACCTATGTGGGCACGGGCAGCCCTCGATTTTATTTGCCGCTCAATCAGATTTTCCCGCAGACGAATGTGTCTCAGATTGTTGTTTTGCCCAAGGATGCCAAGGCCCGAACAGGATTGCGTGACAAAATCGTCGAGGTGTTCAAAAAAGATTTTGCGGAAGTACGAGGTTGCGTGAAATTGCTACCGAATGGTCCGCCCGTGCCGTATCCGGTTCAATTTCGGGTGACGGGTACCGAAGTCGCCAGGGTGCGGGCTATTGCCGATCAGGTCAAGGAAATCATGCGCCACAATCCGAATGCGATTGGGGTCAATGACAATTGGAACGAAGCAGTGAAGGTTTTGCGCATTGAATTAGATCAGGATAAATTGCGCGCACTGAACATGAATTCTCAGGTGGTCATGTGTGCTGCAAACACCATTCTGTCCGGCAGCACCGTTGGCCAGTTCCGCGACGGCGACAAGCTCATTGATATTGTCATACGCCAGCCCGTGGACGAGCGTGCGACAGTAACGGCCTTGTCGAGCGCAAGTATTCCCACAGGGAGTGGACGATCCGTACCGTTGTCTCAGTTGGCAACGCCTCGCTTTGTATGGGAGCCGGGCGTTGTCTGGCGCGAGGGACGCGAGTTGGCGATCACGGTCCAGTCAGATGTGGTTGACGGCATCCAGGGCCCCACCGTGTCCAGTCAGATTGATCCCCTGCTGGATGCGCTGCGTGCCAAGCTACCGCCGGGCTATCAGATCAAGCTTGCTGGTGCCATCGCTGACAGTGGCAAGGCACAGGAATCGATTGCCGCCAATGTGCCGCTGGTAATTTTTATCGTGTTTACCTTGCTGATGCTGCAGTTGCACAGTTTTTCGCGGTCGGTGCTGGTCTTCCTGAACGGGCCGCTGCGTGTCGCCGGCGCCGCGATGGCGCTGCTGATCCTGCAGCGGGCGGTTGGTTTTGTCGCTCAGCTTGGCGTAATCGCGCTATTTGGCATGATCATCCGCAATTCGGTGATTCTGGTCGACCAGATCGAGCAAGATATCTCAGCAGGCATTCCGGTCTGGGATGCGATCGTTGGGTCGGCCGTTCGGCGCTTTCGACCGATTATCCTGACGGCGGGCACCGCCGTACTTGCGATGATTCCGCTATCCCGCTCGGTATTCTGGGGCCCAATGGCCGTGGCCATCATGGGCGGGTTGATCGTCGCCACCGTGCTCACACTATTGTTACTGCCCGCGCTGTATGCGGCGTGGTTCAGGGTGCGGCGACCCGTCTGACGGGATAAGGCCAAAAACAGGGACGAATGACGTCGTTTTCCAGTAAAATCCGGCCTTAAAGTCAAACAGCCACCACAATGGCCACGCAGGGCGACCGCTTTTGACACTTGGTCGCCCTTTGCTTTTATGTAACGGGCAACAGGCACAGTGCTGCGAGGATGGCGAAATTGGTAGACGCACCAGGTTTAGGTCCTGACGCCAGCAATGGCGTGGGGGTTCGAGTCCCCCTCCTCGCACCATCGACTTGATTAACATTTTTGGACGATTCACATGGCAACTGCAGTCGAAACACTCGAAAAACTCGAACGTCGCGTTACGCTAAACGTGCTGACGTCGGACATGTACACGGAAGTGGAAAAACGCTTGAAAGTGCGTGCGCGCACCGCCAAGGCACCGGGTTTTCGTCCTGGTAAAGTCCCGATGAAGATGGTGTCGGCGCAGTATGGGGCGGTCGTGCAGGGTGAAGCACTCAATGAGTTGTTGGACCGTGCCTTTCGTCAAGTCAGCGCCGAGCACGACCTGCGCGTCGCGGGTTATCCAACAATCGAGCCTAAGGGCGACGAGAATGTCGATGGCGCGATTGTTTTCCAGGCGACCTTCGAAGTGTATCCGGAGGTGAAAATCGGTGATTTGGCGGGCGTCGAGATCGAACGGAGCAAATCGGAAGTGACCGATGCCGAGATCGACAAGACGATTGATATTCTGCGCAAGCAGCGGGTGCAATTTCACACCAAGGGTGTGCACGATGCGCATGGTGACGGCGGTCCGGATACCTCGGCGCAAAAGGGTGATCGCGTTGCGGTGGATTTCGTCGGTACCATCGACGGTGTGGAGTTCGCTGGTGGTAAAGCGGACGACTTTGCCTTCGTGCTGGGTGAAGGCCGGATGCTCGCTGAGTTCGAGCAAGCCGCCCTCGGCCTCAAGGCAGGTGAATCGAAAACGTTCGCCATGAAATTCCCCGATGACTACCACGGTAAAGAGGTGGCGGGTAAGACGGCTGAATTCACTATCACGGTCAAGAATGTGGAATGGGCGCATCTGCCGGACATCGATGCAAATTTCGCGGAAAGTCTGGGGATTACCGATGGCGATATGCAAAAAATGCGCGATGACATCCGCAGCAATCTTGAGCGCGAGGTCGGCGGTCGCGTGAAGGCAAAAACGAAAACGAGCGTAATGGATGCCCTGCTCATGGTCGCCGAACTCGATGTGCCGAAAGTGCTGCTGCAGCAAGACGCTGAGCGTCTCGCTGAAATGACCCGGGAAGATATGCGCCAGCGTGGCATGAACGTGAACGACATGCCATTTCCGCCAGAATTATTCAACGAACAGGCTGATCGCCGCGTGCGATTGGGATTGATTCTGAGCGAGCTGGTCAAGACGCACGAACTGCGCGCGACGGGGGATCAGATCCAATCCTATGTAGAGGACTTTGCCAAGGCCTACGAAGATCCTCAACAGGTGGTGAAGTATTACTTTGGTGATCGCCAGCGTCTGGCTGAAGTGGAGGCTCTGGTAATCGAAGAGAACGTGGTCAATTTTGTGCTGTCCAAAGCCAAGGTCACCGAAAGCGTTGTGCCATTTGACGATCTGATGGGCAGCACGCAGCAGTCCTGATACATCAGCCTCATGAACCACGGCCGCAAGATTGGTTACACTACCGCCTGCGGCCTTGCTCATTGGAGCTCGGACCGATCAAAATTCTTACCGCGAAAGATAGTCAATGACTGATAGCACCTTCCGTAAATCCGCAATCGATACCGACATGCTGGGCATGGTGCCCATGGTGATCGAGCAAAGTGGTCGTGGCGAGCGCGCTTACGATATCTATTCTCGCTTGCTCAAAGAGCGTGTGATTTTCCTCGTTGGCCCGGTTAATGATCAAACAGCGAATCTTGTGGTTGCGCAGTTGCTTTTCCTCGAAAGCGAGAATCCTGATAAGGATATTTCCCTCTACATTAATTCGCCCGGCGGATCGGTCTCGGCTGGTTTGGCAATTTACGACACCAGGCAGTTCATCAAGCCTGATGTGTCGACCCTCTGTACCGGACTGGCCGCCTCAATGGGCGCGTTCTTGCTCGCAGCAGGCGCGAAAGACAAGCGTTTCTCCCTGCCGAATTCCCGCATCATGATCCACCAGCCCCTCGGCGGCGCTCAGGGACAGGCGGCGGATATCGAGATTCAGGCGCGTGAAATTCTTTACCTACGGGAACGTCTGAACCAGATTCTGGCCGACAATACCGGGCGTAGCATCGACCAGATCAGCAAAGATACAGACCGCGATAATTTCATGTCGGCGGAGCAGGCAGTTGACTACGGAATGATCGACAAAGTGTTGACACATAGGGCTTGACAGGTTTTTGGCTGCTCTATACTAGTATTTTTGCAACTATTTAGCATAGCAAGATTGTTACTTTCAAGCGTGACGGATTCCTGATTCACAGGTAAGATCCTCGAAAAATTCACCTTTACCTACAGGATATGTCCGATAAAAAATCCTCCAGCGGGGAAAAGTTGCTCTACTGCTCATTTTGCGGTAAGAGCCAGCACGAGGTGAAGAAGCTCATCGCCGGGCCATCAGTATTCATCTGCGATGAATGTATTGACCTGTGTAACGACATCATCCGTGACGAAGCGTCCACCATCGAGTCCGTCGCGGGACCTCGCTCTGACTTGCCAACCCCTCAGGAAATTTTCGACCTGCTGGGCCAGTATGTCATTGGTCAGGATACGGCTAAGCGCACACTTTCGGTTGCTGTTTACAACCACTACAAGCGCCTTCGTCATCTCGGTAAAAAAGATGATGTTGAGTTAGCCAAGAGCAATATTCTTCTGGTAGGCCCTACCGGTTCGGGC
>SYFN01000034.1 GCA_005800405.1 Burkholderiales bacterium | reverse complement strand
GGGCGTTTGTGGACCTTGGGTGTCAGTGGGCGGTACTGCAGTAATTGCATGACTTCGTTTTCGAAGACCACGGCGCCCTCGGTCGTCGCAACATTGCGGCCGACTTCGAAAGCAGTTTCATCAGTTTGCGAAATGTGACCGCGACGCATGTCGGCCACCATGTGCATGATGCCGCGGGTGAGACTTTCGCCTTTGGTCTCGATGATTTTTTGTTGTGCCTCCGGATTGGTCGCCAAAAAATTCGAAGGCGACATCGCATCAATACCCTGCTGAAGAGCGAAACGGATTTTTTTTCTGACCTTGTCGTCCACCTCGACAGAATCCGCGAGCGCATTCATGAATTTCGCATTGAGCAAATAGGCCGCTGCAGTGAACGCACGGTAGGGACTCGACTTCCACGCCGGCGATGAAAAACGCCTATCATTGATTTCCGGAATGTGCTGGGTCATCAGACCTGCCCACAACCGCGACATTTCATCCATATAGGCCGTTTGCAGCTGGGTGAGTTTCTCGGGCGGAACCATGGCGTTGACTGGATGACTGGCTGTCAGCCCCGGCATGCCGGGCTGCATGGCGTTCATTATCGACTGCCAAGCCTTGGGGTCAGCGAGTTGCGAGAGCCAGGCCTCGGCTGCATTTGCCTGAGAAGCGTGAGTATGGTGATCAGATTTGCTCATGGGTCTTTTGCGTGCTGGTTGACTGGACATACCAGGCTTGGGCTGCCTGGCGCGGACGGTGTTAGGATCGGGTGACTGTCGAATTGCGATGGGGTTGCGATCGCGTTCCGGTCGCGAAAATCAGGAAATGGACCATGCACATTGCAGCGGTAGGCTGGATCTACGTCGTGCTGATGATGTCAATCGTCGAGGAAACTTTCGTGGCCGGCATTATGACGTTTTTCCTCTACGGTGTGTTGCCGGTGACTATCATTGTCTACATTGGTGGCACCGGAAAACGCCGCCGCCGCCGGGAGCAGGAACAACAACGCCAGCGCGAAATGCAAGAGAAGCAACAAATGGTGCAAGAAGATAAACGCGAAGGCGCCTGACCTACCTGATCCAAATCAATGAAGCCATCCGACCCGTGACCTGGTCCCGGCGAAATGAATAGAACTTTGTCGAATCACTGACCGTACAGTCCCGACCGCCCGAGACCAGGGGCACGCCAGCTTGCCTCAACACCATGCGGGCCAGCCCGGCCAGATCCGCCAGAAATTTATCTGCCTTGTCTGGCACGGGGGTGAATGCAGCCTCTGCTTGCGCACCCAGGTGCGCGAAAGCGCGACGCACCTCGATGCCCACCTCGAACGCCTCAGGACCAATCGCCGGACCAAGCCAGGCCGTCAACTGATCGGCCCCTGATGCGCGCATCGCAGCCACCGTTTGCTCGATCACGCCCCGGGCCAGTCCACGCCAGCCGGCATGGGCTACGCCAACCTGTGTACCTCGGCAGTCCGCCAGCAGCACCGGCAGACAATCAGCACTCATGATCGTGCATACGCGATCAGGTCGGCAGGCGATGCTGGCATCCGCCTCTGGTGGGCCCGGAAGATCGCAGTCAAATGACAAATCCAACATCCGAGTGCCATGGACCTGGGTCAACCAGGCCGGCTCGGCCGGCAGGATTGCGCGCAACAAGCGACGATTTTGCTCGACGGCCATCGGATCATCACCCACATGCAAACCCAGATTCAGCCCGCCGCCGTGGTGGCTGCTGGCAGCAGCGGCAGGATCGAGATCGCCGGCAACCACGCAGCTGCCACCCGCACCATAACGACCCACGCTGAAACCACCGCTGCGCAAAGTGGAGAGCACGCCGACGCCAGCGGGCAGGTCTGGCCAGTCAATGGTCAGGGTTTGCATTCAGCGCACAATGCCTGAGCGTTCCAAGAGCGCCGCCATATCCGAAGGTAGTGGCGCATGCCACTCGCAAAGTTCACCGGTAGACGGATGTACCAAACCCAGACGCTCCGCATGCAGCGCCTGACGAGGAAACAGGGCAGCAAGGTGGGATTTGCCGTACACCGCATCACCTACCAGCGCAAAACCAATGGATTGCAGATGGACACGGATCTGGTGAGTACGGCCCGTTTCAAGCCGACATTGCAACAGCGATACCGGCTTGCGATCAAGTGTACCAATCGCTAGCCGTGTGTAATGGGTCACCGCCGGCTTCGCCAGCATCGACTGACTGACCGCCATGCGGGTGCGTTCGCGCGGATGGCGAGCAATTGACGCCCCGATGCGTCCGCCCGATACAGGCTGTCCCCAGACTAGTGCAAGATACTGGCGACTCATGCTGCGGTCTTGCAGCTGTCGCACCAGACTGGTTTGCCCACTCAGTGTTTTGGCAACCACCAGCAACCCCGTGGTGTCCTTGTCAAGGCGGTGGACGATGCCTGCCCGCGGCACGCCTTGCAGCGCCGGCCACCGATGCAGCAATCCGTTGAGCAGCGTGCCAGTCCAGTTACCCGCTGCCGGGTGCACCACCATGCCGACAGGTTTGTCGAGAACGACCAGTGCATCATCTTCATGCACAATCGACATCGGCATCGGCTCGGCCACAAACGACATTGACGAGGGATCGGGCTGGGGAGATACCACAACGCGCTCTTCTCCCAACATGATCTGGCGTACGCCACACGGCTTGCCATCGACACTGACCAGACCTTCTTCTATCCACTGCTGCAATCGCGAACGGGAAAACTGCGGCAAGCACTGAGACAACACTTTGTCGGCACGAGTGCCACGATGTTCAACGCCCACGGTCAGCCTCACGGGCGCGAGGTCGGAAGCAAAATTCGGGGCGAGTGCCGCTATGTCGAAGTCTTCGGCATCTTCAATGACATCATCGTCGTACTGCGCTGCTGGGTCATTCATGCTTGGTCGTTTCAATGGCGTGCCCATCGGCTATAATCGGGATTGTTTGCGAATTGCTCACGTGTCGTCCCATGCCCAAGACTTTCATGCAATATGTTGTGTTCATGCTAGCGCTGCTGATGTCGGCTTGCGGCTCGTTCGGTGAGAAGGCTGATGAAACCAAAGGCTGGTCGCCCGAGAAATTATACGCTGAGGCCAAGGACGAGCTGCAGTCCGGTGGCTACGAGAAGGCGATCAAATATTACGAGAGACTCGAATCTCGCTACCCATTTGGCAAATTTGCCCAACAAGCGCAGATGGATGTCGCCTATGCATATTATCGCCAAAACGATCAGGCACAAAGTCTCGCGGCGGTGGAGCGATTCATTCGCCTGCACCCGAATCATCCCAACGTCGACTACATGTATTACCTGCGAGGTCTCGCCAATTTCAATGACAAGAAATCATTGTTCGATTTCATCAGCCGCCAAGACCCGACCGAGCGCGATCCCAAAGCTGCACGCGCTGCGTTCGAAGCATTCAAGCAATTGGTCGAGCGCTTCCCTGAAAGCCAATACGCTGAAGATTCACGCGACCGCCTGAAATATCTGGTCGAAGCGATGGCGCAGTACGAGGTCCATGTCGCGAACTACTACCTCATGAAAGGCGCCCATGTCGCTGCAGTCAACCGCGCGCAAACGGTGATTCGCGACTACCCTGCATCGCCATCCGTACGTAACGCATTGCGCATTCAGATTCAGGCTTACAACGCGATGGGGCTGCCTGACTTGCGCGACGATGCAGAGCGTGTATTCCAGCTCAACTATCAGGTGAGCTCCACGGTGCGCGCTTCTGATCAGGAAGCTGCAACTAAATCCCGGTGGAAGTTCTGGTAAGACGCTCTGGTGTAACGGGCTTGGGGGGTGTCCTTGGCGGCACCTGCCGTCATGCACCACAGGAGAGCCTAGGTGGAGACACGGCGCCTAAACAACCAATGACGGTCGACCGACCCCTTGGGCTCGAACGCATAGCCCTCGCTGTCAAAATCCTTCAATAAATCAGGTCGTGTCATCTTCTTTTCGATCGCGAAACGCGCCATCAAACCACGCGCGCGCTTCGCATAAAAAGAAATAATCTTGTATTTGCCATCCTTCCAATCTTCAAAGACCGGGGTAATAACGGGTGTAACGAGCGATGCCGTCTTCACTGACTTTAAATACTCCTCCGAAGCCAGGTTCACCAGCGCCTTGCTTTTCTGTTCTCGAAGTACGGCATTCAATGCCGCGGTAACCTCATCCGCCCAGAATGCATACAAATCCTTGCCGCGTGCATTCGGTAGCTTGGTACCCATCTCGAGACGGTAAGGCTGCATCAGGTCGAGTGGTCGCAATATCCCATACAAACCCGACAAAATACGCAAATGGTCCTGCGCCCAGCCCAACTGCTTCTCGCTCAGACTCTGTGCATCCAGCCCCTCGTACACATCACCATTAAAAGCAAGCAGCGCCTGGCGAGCATTATTGAAATTGAACTTTTTCGACCAGCTCGCATAACGTGCCGCATTCAAATGGGCCAGCGAATCGAAAATCTTCATCAGACTGCCGATCTTCGCCGGCGACATCTCGCGTAACAGGGATATCAGCTCGGAAGAGCGCGGGATAAAATCGGGCTGGCTGTGTGTTTTCACGCTGAGGGGCGATTCATAGTCGAGCGTTTTTGCGGGTGATAGAACAATCAGTATAGAGCACCACAGAAAAAAATTGACTGCATGATACCCAAAATCCCCACGCGCATCGTCCTCGATACCAATGTGTGCCTGGATCTGTTTGTCTTTCGGGACCCGCGCTGGCTGCGGCTCATGCAGGCGCTCACTGATGGCGAGGTCGAAGCCGTCACTCGCGCAGACTGCAGAATGGAATGGCGTATTGTGCTTGGCTATGCTCACTTGGGTCTGGACGAGGCAATGCAGGCAAGAATGAGCGCCGAGTTTGATGCGCTGATCAGACCGTGCACAGAGACCATCTCCGATGCAGGCGTCAAGCTGCCCGTATGCCGCGATACCGATGATCAAAAATTCATGGAACTCGCTTACGAAACCGGCGCCACGATGCTGATCACGAAGGACAAGGCACTGCTGAAGTTGGCGCACAAAACCCAAAAGGCTGGGTTGTTCCAGATCGTGACGCCTGAGGTGTGGGTAGGTATGGGATCGATCTCGACCGGCAACTAGACCCGGCTGTATTTTCAGACCACCCCAAACAAAAGCAGTATATCAGGGATCTTGATCGAAAAATGGATATCAAGAACCTGGCTCGTTAGGTCGATGGCAAGGTACTGCCGACCCCGCTAGCGGTCTGACGAGATTGGTTCTAAAAAATGCGAAAAAGCGCTGACTCAATAAAACCAGAAACTTTTGTGGCAAGGTCAGTCGCGCCCTGAAAGGGGTGTAAGGGTCCTAGCGGCTTTTTGTTAGAGCCTCTCAAATTCAAAGTATTGATCGTGCTCGTATACGTTTGCCATCGAATCCGATCCAGCTTTTGAAATGAGTGGATCTTCGAGTCGAGTCGTCGTAAGCGTTACTGAGTTTTTCGGTATTCATAGCCCTTGGATTGCATGCATGCTTTGACCGAATTTTGTGCTCTGTCGATGGCAGCAAAAATGTCATTGGTCGTTGTGCCTGAAGGCGCATCATCGGAAAACTGCCCATTAGACCGACCCCCGCAGGCAACCCAATCCTGCTGCCACGCTTCCCGACTTGCTCCTGGTTTTACAAAATATTCGCCGTAGGCTTTCGGATGGAGTAATTTATACTTTTCCTCGCTACTCATGCCGCAGGTACCGGTTCCAGCTTGGCAGAGCAGTTCACGACCAGAAAGCCATAGGATTGATGACAAACCTAAACTAAAAATAGCTTTCACCTTGCTGCTTTCAAAAAAATAGACATTGCTTTCCATAATTCCGGCGACAATAATTCCGCAGCAGCAAACGGTATGCTTGGTGCAATCACCGAAGTCGTCACGCCTTTTTCATAGATATTCCTCTCTGACTCACTCATTCCACGTCTGATATTGCCTTGTCCGTCATACAGCCCGCTTAATTTTCCGCCAATCGTCGTGGGTGCCGCTAAACGCCTCAATCAGTCGATCTTGTCAACTCCCTGCCTCATAATCCATACCGAACAACTTACCCTTAGCACCTTGAATTCCACCCGTAGGCCCAATCATTTTTTACCCTCAGCCGTTTTCAAAAAATCTTCAAAATTGCCTCCTTTAAAAAGGTGAATTCAAGGACGAAGTGCAACTTTGATTAATG
Source organism: Burkholderiales bacterium (assembly GCA_005800405.1). Taxonomy (GTDB): domain Bacteria; phylum Pseudomonadota; class Gammaproteobacteria; order Burkholderiales; family Burkholderiaceae_D; genus Pernthalerella. The sequence continues at coordinate 101 of SYFN01000034.1, read as the reverse complement.
GGTTGGATGGCTGAGGTGCATTAGTATCAAAGCCTTTTGACCAGCCAGTCGAAGAAGCACATGACCTATACACACCTCAGCCAAACCGAACGTTATCAGAT
>SYFN01000033.1 GCA_005800405.1 Burkholderiales bacterium | reverse complement strand
TCAGGCTGGGGACAAGCGGCAAGCGCTTGTTTGCGACCTTCAGGTGTGGTGATATCGGCGGCCACCACAGTGACTTTCACCTGCGCGCCTGCGTACTGGCGTATGTCGTTGGCTGTCGCTTCCAGTGTTGCCGCATTGCGTGCCACCAGCGTGACGTTTACACCCTCTTTTGCCAGCGCTTCCGCGCAAGCACGTCCCAGTCCTTTGCTCGCACCGCATACCAGTGCATTCTTGCCGCTGATTCCCAGATCCATAGCCTTGTCTCCTTGTGTGATGGGTGAGTTTAGTCGTTCTGAATTTTGTCTTCTTGTATTTCGCTGCTTCGACGGCTACCGCTGATCCGGCGCCTTGCCGAGTCCCTTGTAGACGGAGGCCAGCAAGTCCTTGCCGATACGTTCTTCCATTTTTTTGTGCACAGGCAGCAGTGCCTGACGCCACTGCGCCATTTCCTGTGGTGTTGGTTTGTAAATCGTGGTTTTGCCCGTCTTGGCGATGGCCTGCATCGCCTCGGCACTTTCGCGCTCTGTGAGTGTGTTGTTCATCCGGGTGGCTTCGGCAAGTGCCGCTTCCAATCCGGAGCGAATCTCGGGTGACAAGCCATCCCAGAATCGCTTGTTCACGATCACGGCAAAGCCCATATACCCATGCTCGGTCACGGCGAGATGCTTCTGCACCTCGTACACCTTTTGCGAATAAAAATTCAGCGGTGGGTTTTCGGCACCATCCACCACACCAGATTGCAGCGCTTGCGTCATCTCGGAAAAGGACATGACTTGGGGATTCGCGCCGAGCGTGCGCATTTGCTCGTCAATGACTTTGGATCCCTGTATGCGTACTTTCAGGCCGCGCATATCGGCAGGCACGCGAATCGGGCGATTGGCCGACATCATCTTGAAACCCATATCCCAATAAGCCAGACCTCGGATTCCCTTGGTTTCCAGAATGCCGAACAGCCGCTGCCCTACGGGTCCATCCACCACTCGCCGCAGGGCTGTCCGATCATCAAACAAAAAAGGCAGGTCAAATACTTCGAATTCGCGTATGCCCAGAGGACCAAATTTGGACAGCGTTGGTGCGAGCATTTGTACTGCGCCCATCTGCAATGCCTCCAGCTCGTCCTTGTCCTTGTAGAGCGTGCTGTTGGGATAGACATCCACCCGCACCTTGCCCGCCGTGTTGCGCTCGGCCAGTTGTTTGAAATGCTCGATGGCCTTGCTCTTGGGCGTGCCCATGGCGGCCACATGACTGAACTTGATGACCATCTGCTTTTCGACTGCGAGTGCCGGCATAGCCAGTGACAGCAGAGTCAGCACGAGCGCCGCACCCAGCCTGATGGCTTTTTTGATCACGCGATGGTAGGCGCCAGGGACCGGTATGTTCGTCGCTAAATTTGCAATGAGGTTCGGCATTGTTGAGTTTCCTGACATCGTTCGAATCGCTTTGGATCGCTGAGCCACGTGCTCCATCGTGGGATCGCTGCCCCGCCCGTGCAAAGCGGCGTACCAAGTTCAACAGATTGCGAATTGGCAAACTGCCGCCCCGCAAAAACCGCAGTATGGGTAGCTGGACCGGCCCCGCCACACCCTCCCGCGCCAGCAGTTGCCCAACGGTAATTCTACGGAGTTTCGGTGTCAGGTCGGCGGCCTAAATACTCACCAACGACACAAACGGACCCATGAGCAGTACCGCTGATCGCCCCCTCGCTGGCACCCCAGCCGCCTCTGGCCCGTGGTGGCACATACCACCCTCGCTACCGGATCTGCAGCAGGGTCTGAGCAGTGCGCAAGTGGCCACTTTGCTCGAAAAATGGGGTCCCAACCGTTTCGTCGAGACGCCAACGCCACCCATGTGGCTGAAATTTGTTGGCCATTTCCGTGACCCGCTGGTGCTGATCCTGCTCATGGCAAGCACGCTGTCGGCGCTGCTGGGCGAGTTCACCAATTTTTTCATCATCAATGTCATCGTGCTGCTCAGTGTGACACTGGATTTCGCACAAGAGCATCGCGCACAGCGCGCGGCCGAGATGCTGCGCCAGTCCATTGCTCTTTCAACCCGCGTGCTGCGCGACGGCAGGGAACAAGAGGTACCAGTGACCGAGATCATACCCGGCGATCTGGTTCTGCTCAAGGTGGGGGATAGGGTGCCCGCTGATGGCCTCGTGATTGAGGCGCGCGACTGTTTCGTGAACCAATCGGTTCTGACGGGTGAATCCGGTCCATCGGAAAAACGCTCCGAAGTACCTGTCGCTGCCTGCGACATACAGAGTACGACCCATGCGATGTTCATGGGATCGTCCGTTTTATCCGGCAGCGCAACGCTGGTGATCGTCCGCACAGGTACGGGGACTGAAATGGGCAGCATCGCCGGACATCTGGGACAGCCTGCAGCACTCACCGCTTTCGATACCGGCACGCGGCGCTTCAATGCGCTGATCATGCGGCTGACCATGCTGATGGTGCTGGTCGTGCTGCTGATGAGTCTGCTTTCCCACAAGCCTTAGGCAGGGTCCTTTCTGTTTGCGCTGGCGCTGGCCGTCGGCCTCACACCCAAGTTGCTGCCCATGGTGGTCTCGGTGACGCTGGCGCGTGGCGCATTGCGCATGGCGCGCGAGAAAGTCATCGTAAAACGCCAAACCGCCATCTCCGATCTGGGCGCGATGGATGTGCTGTGTACCGACAAGACCGGTACTTTGACCGAAGCCAAGATCAGCATGCAATCGCACGTCGATCCGCTTGGCGTTGACAGTGCGCGTGTATTGGAGCTTGCCTACCTGAATAGTTGGTTCGAAAGCGGCTTGCACAATCCCATGGACGTCGCGATTCTCGAAAATGAAACGGTAGACGCATCTGGCTGGAGCAAGATAGACGAAGTCCCTTTTGACTTCGAACGGCGGCGGGTCTCAGTGCTGCTTGAAAAAAATGCCGCGTGCATGCTGGTCGTCAAAGGCGCATCTGGCGATATTCTGCGCGCCTGTCTGTACTACGAAAACGCAGGCAATACGCTGTTGCTCGATGAAGCCGGCCTTGCCACCGCGCGTGGTACCTGCGATGCACTCGAAGATGAAGGCTACCGGGTGCTTGCGATTGCCTGCAAGGCGGTTTCCCCTGACCATCCGCATGCTGTCATTGGTGATGAGTCAGCCCTGGTACTGGCTGGGTTCGCAGCGTTTCTTGATCCACCCAAAGCGAGCGCGGGCGATACTCTGCGCTCACTTGCCGAACTTGGTGTGTCGATCAACGTGCTCACTGGCGATAGCGAGCGTGTTACTCAGCATATTTTTCATGCGCGGCAGCTGCCGATTGAGGCTGTCGTTTTAGGCACCGAGATCGAACAACTCGATGACGTCGCACTGCAAGCACGCGCTGAAACCGCGAATCTTTTCTGCCGTCTCAATCCCTCGCAAAAAGGTCGGGTGATTGCTGCACTCAGAGCGCGTGGTCATGTCGTCGGCTATCTAGGGAAGCGCTGATTTATTCCCCGAAGGCCTTCCCGTAACGCAGTTGTTCTTTTAGAATTACGTCTACGCCCCCTGCTAGCGAGACTGCTCATG
>SYFN01000032.1 GCA_005800405.1 Burkholderiales bacterium | reverse complement strand
CTACGGTTACTGATGCAGAGCTTAAAATGATCGAAGATCGATTGAATCACCGCCCCAGAAAACGATTGGGATTTAAAACCCCGCATCAGGTGTTTCATGAATCTCTAAACCGTGTTGCACTTCGTACTTGAAACCACGAAGCATTTTCTGCAATATGCAGACTATATTGATGCCATGAATACCGTACATAGCCTGCCTTGCCTCAACCTTTCGCAGTCAGATGCCTGCGAAAGCCCCGCTCCAGACCAAGCACCGGATGGTGCCGCGGTACTGATCCGTACCTTGCTCGATCTGGGCGCGGATACCGTGTTTGGCTATCCCGGAGGCGCGGTTCTGCCGTTGTACGACGCCCTGTACGCGGAACCGCGTCTGCGGCACGTGCTGGTCCGCCATGAGCAGGCTGCTGTTCATGCCGCACAGGGCTATGCCCGCACCACCGGGCGGCCGGGAATCGTCTTTGTGACCTCCGGTCCTGGCAGCAATACCACCACGGGCTTGCTGGATGCGATGTCCGATTCCGTACCCGTGATTTGTATCAGCGGTCAGGTGGCTACCGCGGTGATCGGCACGGATGCATTTCAGGAATGCGATGCCCTGGGTATTTCGCGCACCATCACCAAATGGAATGTTCAGGTCCGGGATGCAGACGCGATGGAGGCGACGGTACGCAAGGCATGGGGTATGGCCACTGAAGGCCGGCCGGGGCCGGTGCTGATTGATGTGCCCAAGGATATTCAATTAACGCCGGTGACCGATCAGGCGCCTGCGGCGTTTTCTTTCTCGGAGAGATCCGCGCCTTGCGGCATCAAGGTCAGCGGCCGTATCGCTGACGCAGCCGAGGCGATTCGCGTTGTGCAGCGTCCGATTTTTTACGGCGGTGGCGGTCTGATCAATTCTGGTGTCGACGCCTGTGAGCGATTTCGGCAATTGGTGGAACGATCTGGTGCGCCCTGTACGCTGACACTGATGGGACTCGGTGCGTTTCCGGCTTCAAGCCCTCAGTGGCTGGGCATGTTGGGTATGCATGGCAAGCTGGAGGCTAATCTCGCCATGCACCACGCAGATCTGGTGATTTGCGTAGGCGCGCGCTTTGATGACCGGGTCACCAGTCGACTCGATGATTTTTGTCCTGAGGCCAAGATCATTCATATCGATATCGATCCTGCTTCCATTCACAAGATCGTGCATGCCGACATACCCATCGTGGGTGATTGTGCTGATGCGCTGGGCCAATTACTGGAGCATTTTATTCAGACTCCCGTCGATGCATTGCGTCTGGAGGGATGGTGGTCGCGTATTGAAACCTGGCGCCAGCAACAATCTCTGGCATTTGACGATACCGCTGCATCAATTGCGCCGCAGGCGCTGATGCGCAGCCTCCAGCAACAGCTCGAATCACGTGATGCGATCGTATCGACGGATGTTGGCCAGCATCAGATGTTGGCGGCGCAGCATTTGAAATTTGAAAACCCCATGCGCTGGCTGACTTCAGGTGGGGCAGGTACCATGGGGTATGGTCTTCCCGCTTCCATCGGCGCGCAGATTGCTCATCCGGACAAAACCGTCGTTTGCGTGACTGGGGACGCCTCGATACTGATGAATATTCAAGAGTTATCGACTGCCATGCAACACCGCACACCGGTCAAAGTCGTCCTGAGAAACAACGGCTACATGGGTATGGTGCGGCAATGGCAAGAGCTGATCCACGGTAGCCGTTACAGTCACAGCTATACTGAGGCCCTGCCGGATTTCGTCGCCGTGGCCCGGGGTTTTGGTTGGCAGGCGCGCTCGGTGAGTCGGCGAGAAGAGCTTGATACCGCAATCGCTGAATGTCTGGCCAGTCCAGGGGCTTTTTTTCTGGATGTGCATGTCAATGCGGAAGCGAATTGTTTTCCCATGATTCCGGCAGGGGCGGGGCATCACGAAGTCAATCTGGGACCCCGTTAATGTGAGGTCGCGAACAGAGCTTAACCTGCAATCTTGCACGTGACACCGAAAATTTGAAAGTCAAGAAATAATGTCAGATGCCTGATTTCTCAAGTCTCCGCATCACACAGCTGCGCTGACTTTTCATGTCCGTTCGATTTATTCAGCGCCTTTTTTACATAGAAAATTAAAATGAAAAAAATACCAAAGCTCACACTCGAGAGTGTCTATATTCGTACGGTATCCATACCCCTGCGCCGTCCTATCGTTGCCAAGGTGGGGCAGTTCAATGAATGGCCATTCATTCTGATTGACGTAAAAACTAGAGAAGGCATCATCGGTCGAAGCTATCTCGAGCCATATCTGCGGAATGCCATTCATTATATCGGTCCAGCGATTGAAGATATTGTCGATTCATTCAAAGGTAAACCGCTCGCGCCGCTGGATATGTACCGCGATGCGATGAGCACGCTGCATTTGATTGGACGTCAGGGCGTTTCTCTCATCGCGATGGCTGGTCTGGATATGGCGATCTGGGATGCGCTGGCCAAGGCTGTCGATTTGCCCCTTGCGGAATTACTGGGTGGGTCGACCGGGAAGATTCGTACTTACAACACCAATGGCTGCTGGCTGCTGCCGACTGACAAATTGGCCAAGGAAGCGGAAGAGCTGGTGAAGGAGGGTAATTTCAGTGCAATCAAGATCCGACTTGGTCGCCCCAAGCTCGCTGATGACTTGACAGCCATTGCCAACGTTCGAAGCGCCATCGGTGATGACATTCACCTGATGTGCGATTTCAATCAGGGACAAACCCTGCAAGAAGCTATTTCACGTTGTCATGCGCTGGATGATCAGGGTTTGTATTGGTTCGAAGAACCGATCGTGTATGACAACTATGCCCAAAGTGCACAGCTCACACGCGAATTGAAAACACCGGTGCAGATCGGCGAAAATATTTATGGTCCACGCTCTTTCTTCGACGCTGTGCAGGCAAAAGCAGCCGATCTCTATATGCCGGATCTCATGCGTATTGGTGGCGTTACTGGCTGGATGCGCGCAGCCGCAATCGCCGGTGCGGCGGGTCACCCTCTGTCGAGTCATTTGTATCCAGAGGTGTCAGCCCATTTGTTGCGGGCCTCCGAGTCGGCAGACTGGCTGGAGTGGCGCGACTGGGGAAATCCCATTATCGCTGAGCCGTTCGAAGTGAAAGATGGTTATGCAACCGTGCCGTCGCGGCCGGGCAATGGCATCGAGTGGGATGAGGCGGCAGTGAGCAAGTATGCGTACTAAATTAATTTTTTTGTGAGGCGCAAAGGTGTCAGATCTTGGTGGCTTACAGTCGTTAAGAAAATATCGCTGGTCAGGCGCGCTGCCTCAGACACGACAGGCGTACGGCTAGTGGTGCCACGACGCGAGTAGTTTTTATCAGAGACGCTTACGTTGAACCTGCTGGTGCATGATGAAAGACGGTATCCAGCGTTGTAAATTTTCACCTACTGGCTAGGAAGCTCGGTCACGTACCGCGACCCCGCTGCGGCTTGCAAGCCGCAGCTTTCGAGTTCCTCGCGCAAAGCACGCAGGTGCTTTGCTCATGGGCGATAAAAAAGGGAGTCTGCTTTCACAAACTCCCTTTTGCATTTGGTGCCCACGGAGGGACTCGAACCCCCACACCTTGCGGCACATGGACCTGAACCATGCGCGTCTACCAATTCCGCCACGTGGGCCTAAAGAACGCGAGATTATAGCGGAATAATCTCCTGCGTCAACGAAGGAAAGCCTGCTTTTCCTCTACAGTTGGGGTATTTTGGGCACGGGTCTCGCCCGTCCGTTACACTATTAGGGTTTTTCCTTCCGATCGAGACACACATCTTTTGAGCCAGCCCCCGTACAGCATTCCCAGCCGGGAAGAAATCCTGGGCATTCTGCGTACATCCGCAGACCCGCAGACACTTGCCACGATTGCTAAGGCGCTTTCAGTGAAGGATGTCGAACTTGACGGCCTCACGCGTCGACTCGCCGCCATGGAGCGTGATGGTCAAATCAAGCCTGATCGCAAAGGCCGTATACAGCTCGCCAATACAGCAAATTTCATCGAAGGTAGGGTGTCTGCGCATCGGGATGGTTATGGCTTCCTGATCCCGGATGACGGTGACGATATTTTTCTTCCTGAAAAGGAAATGCAAAAGGTCTTACACGGCGATCGGGTGCAGGTTCGTGTTACCGGTCTGGATCGCCGTGGTCGCCCAGAAGGAACCATCGTCGAGGTCATCGCACGCGCAAATACGCACGTGATTGGGCGGCTGGTCAACGAAAATGGCGTCTGGCTAGTGGTACCCGAGGACAAGCGCATCAGTCACGACATTCTACTGGCCGTCGCGCCGGGCAAGGCACGTGCGGGCCAAGTCGTTAGTGTGGAACTGACCGAGCAACCATCGCGCTACGCGCAGCCGGTTGGTGTCATTGACGAGGTGCTCGGCGATATTGACGACCCTGGCATGGAAATCGAAATCGCTGTACGCGAATACGGTGTGCCTCATGAGTTTTCCGAGGCAGCCAAAGCGCTTGCCGCGAAATTGCCGATGGAAGTTCGGCCGGTCGATCTGGAAAATCGTGTCGATCTGCGCGACATACCAATGGTGACCAGTGATGGCGAAGACGCGCGTGATTTTGATGATGCGGTCTATTGCGAGCCTGTCAAAATCGGTCGAGGGCATGGTTTCCGACTGAATGTTGCGATTG
>SYFN01000003.1 GCA_005800405.1 Burkholderiales bacterium | reverse complement strand
GCCAGAAGGAGATGCCAAGGTGATCTGCTTCGAAGCTGGGATAGGTATGACCGGGGTCGATATTATAGGTCTGCGCGACCGCCGATGAAGCGGCGATGGACAGTATGGCGGAAATAATCAGGGTCTTGAAATTCATTTGGGTTTCCTCTCTGCTTTTTAAAAATTGTTAAGTGATTATTAATACTCTGTCGAATGGAATCAGTGGTAAGGTGACTCAATCACATTAGCGGCACTTGGTGGAGATACAAAGACCCCATCTTGTCAGGTCAATCCCATGTCAGCGCTGACATAGTCAGTAAAGACGAACGACAAGGTGCTGCCAACGCCGCGAGAGGCCCAACAAAATCGCATCTAAGGTTTTGCGAAGACACGAAACCTTATCACGACTTCATCAGCAACCACGCTGGTATCTTTCCACTCGCCTTCGCCGATGTTGAAAACGAGCCGTCGGATGGGCAAGCTGCCTTCAAAGATTTGTACTGCACCTTCTTTTTTGACTGACATTGGAAAACTGACCTCAGTTGTCTTGCCTTTGATAGTCAGCTTTCCGCTGACCTCTAGCTTGCCCGGACCATTGCCGCGGATTTTGGAGGAGACGAAACTGGCTTTTGGAAACTGCGCGGCATTGAACCATTCTTTTTTCAACACTTCCCGGTTGTAGTCCGGATCACCGAGATCAAAGCTGGCAACATCGATATCTACGCTGGCTTTCGAGGTATCCGGGCTGGCGGCATCAAAATCAATCTGCGCGCCGAATTTCATGAAGCGCGACTCCACCGCGACACCGATCTGCTTGAACACAGCCGATACTGTGCTTTTGGCAGGATCAATTTTCAGCGGCGTTGCCCATGTGGCGCCATCGGACGTCACCGCCAGCAGCATCAGGATTTTAAAAATGGTTGTAGTCTTCACGATTTTCCTTTGTCAGGGCAGTATGCGCTTGAGCACGCTGTCACGGTCGACGAAGTGATGCTTCAGGGCTGCCAGTATGTGCACCATGATTATCACCAACATTACATATACAAGAGCAATGTGCAATTGCTTGAGGACTGGCTTCAATACCGGATCAGTCCCCATGAGCACGGGTAGCGGCCACACACCCAAATACACGACCGGTACACCCGCCGCCAAACTGTAAAAGTAGCCCGACAGTGGCACGGCAAACATCAGCACGTACAGCAGTGCGTGCCCGACGGCCGCGGCTCTTTGCTGCCAAACTGGCATGTTTTCTGCCGGCGGTACGCCGCGCCACCAGCGCCATACCAAGCGCAGCGCAGCCAGCGCCAGCACGCTCACGCCCAGCCATTTATGCCATGAAAAATAGCGCAGCTTGGTTGGTGTCAATCCCGGGATATCCACCATCACCACTCCCAGCGCGAATGCAGCACCGATGAGCAATGCCACCAGCCAGTGGAGCAAAATGGCGGTGAGGCCGTAGCGCGAGGGTGTTTCCAGAACGTCGTTATTCATCATCAGAGGGGTTTGAAGGTCGTCAGTCATCCGGCTCCGTATTGTGCATTCATATAAAAATCGTCGCCATTCATGGTTTGTCGCTAAGATTCAATCAAAGATGTTCTATTGATCAACCGACGCAGGGCCTTGCGATCAACGAATTTTAGTGTAAAGGATGGAAAGCATAGGTATCCATTGCCAGCACATAATCGCTGATACCTTTGTGCAAACGCTCAATACGTGGTGTATCGCCGGCAGCGCCCAGTGCCACGTACAAGGGCTGCAAGTGTTCATCGCTGGGGTGGGCACGTGCGGCTTCAGGTGCCTGATGACGGTAGTCCAGTAGCGCGCTGACATCGTGCTGCATGATTTTCTGCGCAAGCCAGTCGGGAAAATGATGTACGTAGGCGGGTACCTGTCCGCCGTTCTGACGAGCGATGCGTTAGTCACCGAGGTTGTGCGTGAGGTTGCCCGATCCAATGACCAGAAAACCCTGATCCACGAGGGGCGCCAATGCCCGGCCCAGTGCGTATGCACCCGGCACGCCGAGATGACTTTGCACCGACAGAGGGATAACGGGCCCATCCGCTTTGGGGAACATCAGCCGCAGTGGAATCCATGCACCATGGTCCAGCCCCTGTGAAGGTACCCCGCGTACCGGTAGACCAGCCCTCGCGATCGCTGCAATGACTTCGTGAGAGACTTCCAGGCTGCCGCTCGCCGGGTAGTGAAGCCCATATAGCGCTTGCGGGAAGCCGTGGAAATCATGAATCGTTGCCAGCGTTTCGGCGGTGTCAACGGAGGCAATCTCGGTATCCCAGTGAGGACTGACGATCACAATGGCGCGCGGCTTGGGCAGCGCTGCGGCATTCTGCTACATGACCGCGCCCGTGGTGCCGGGTTCCAGCGCGAATGTGGGCGCCCCATGGGGTACAAACATTGTGGGCAAACGATTCATGGCAACACTCCGGAAGAGGCGCCACTGTAGCGTGACTTATTGCGTCGAAATAGGGGACAATGAGAAAATATTTATTGCGTGAGAGGCAACAATGGATCGCTTGCAAGCCATGCAACTTTTTGTTCGAGTGGCGGAATTGAACAGTTTTTCGGCTGTTGCCCAGCAAATGGGCGTGGCTCGCTCCGTAGTGACCCGGCAGATCGCCGCGCTTGAGCGGCATCTCGGTCTCAAGCTCATGGCGCGCAGCACCCGGCGTCTCACGCTGACCTCGGCCGGTGCGGCCTACCTCGAAAAGTGCCGTGACATTTTGAATCGGGTCGACGCTGCCGAAACCGGGATTGCTGAAGAAAGTCAGCTCCTGCGAGGCCCTGTCCGCATCAGCCTTCCGCTGAGTTTCGGGCTGATGCGCATGGTGTCACCGTTGCTCGAATTTGCCCGCACTTATCCCGAAGTCAGTCTCGAGATGGACTACAGTGACCGGCGTGTGAATCTGTTTGAAGAAGGTATCGATCTCGCGATCCGCATCACCAGTCATCTTGGTGGTAGCGCGGTTGTGCGTAAACTAAGCAGCGTGCAGCTGCGAACGGTTGCCTCTCCCGACTATCTGCAGCGATTTGGTTGTCCACAACACCCGTCCGAACTCATGCATCATGCATGCTTGGTGTACACCACGGGTGAATCGCCTCAGACTTGGCGCTATCAGGTGGATGGCGTGATGCAGCGTTTTCCGGTACAACCAAGACTGCATGTCAATAACGGCCAAGCGCTGACTGAAGCGGCTGCAGAGGGCTTGGGTATCGCCTTGCAGCCGGACTTTATTGTGGATCCTTTTATTCAAACTGAGCGTGTCGCTGCGATTCTCATTCACTTCGAAATACCAGCGTTAGGAATCTATGCAATCTTGCCGGGTAATCGGCAAGTGCCTCATCGGGTGAGGGCACTCATGGATTTTTTGGCGGATCATCTCGATCCGAAAAAAACGTGACAGCGCATCCCTTGTCTTTAGGATCGTGTTTTGTGTTGCTGGACGACGCTACCCCGGTCCAATCGACCGAACTCAGGCGGTCGCGCCTGTATACCGGATTTATTGAGCGTATTGACTGCGTGGTTGCAACTGAGCTGAATTCTTTTCTCGATGATATTCAGCAAAAACTGATGGCTGGTCAGGCGGTTGTGAGCTTGTTCAGTTATGAGTTAGGTACTGCGATACATAACATCAGCGAGCGGGTTGATGCAGCGTCTGTTCTGGCTTCAGCGCTCGTATTTGAGGATTGCCAGCACTTGTCGCGCGATGATGTGGATCTATGGATTGCAACGCAGTTGACTGCGTCCCATAGTGCAGATTTTTATGTTGAGCAAGTCGTCGCGGGCAAGGATGCCTCTGAATTCCGATCCGCGATCAATGCGATTCACCGCTATATCGAAGCCGGTGACACCTATCAGGTGAATCTGACCTTCCCATTGCATTTGACGGTTCATGGTAATCCTGTCGCCTTGTATGCTGCCCTGCGCAGGCAGCAACCGGTTCCTTTCGGTGCATTCATGGTCTTGCCGGATGGGCAGGCAGTGTTGTCGCTATCACCCGAACTCTTCGTCAGTCACACGCAGGGACGATTGCTTGCCAAGCCCATGAAAGGTACGATCGAAGCTGACACCGACGATCGCGAAAATGATCGTGCGATCGCGCTTGCAGCAAGCGCCAAGAATCGTGCAGAGAATCTGATGATCGTCGATTTGCTGCGAAACGACTTGGGCCAGATCGGACAAATAGGTACGGTAAAAGTACCCGCATTATTCGAAGTAGAGCGCTTTGGCCATGTCTGGCAGATAACTTCAAAGATAGAAGCCGAGTGCCACATCGGTACAACGCTGGTCGACATCTTCACTGCAATTTATCCGTGCGGGTCAATCACTGGTGCACCCAAGCGCCGCACCATGCAGATTTTGCATGACTTCGAGACCGAGGCGCGCGGGCTGTACACCGGTGCGGTTGGCTGGTTTGATCCGCCGAGGGCCGGTTACGCCCTGGGTGATTTCATGTTGTCGGTGCCTATACGAACTCTCATGCTGGATGCGTCATCGGGCAACGATATGCGCACAGGCGTGATGCGTGTCGGAGCGGGTATTGTGTATGACAGTGATGCGGACAGCGAGTACGCCGAATGTCTTTTGAAAGCGCGATTCCTCACAAACTCGCAACCGCGCTTTTCTCGGATTGAGACCCTGCGAGCGCATCGCGCCTCTGGCGCACGAAATTTCCATTTACATCTGCAGCGACTGAGCGCCTCAGCACGTCATTTTGGTTTTTCATGTAATCCGGCGCAGATCGTGGAACAAGTCACTGCAGCATGTGCCGGTCTAGCGAGCGAACATTTGTATTGAATGCGCCTGTCGTTGGACGCCGATGGCACCCTGGACATTCGCACAGCACCAATAAGTGATTTCTTGCCTTCACCCGTTCGTTTGCTGCTGGCTAAGCAGTCAATGCAATCACACGATGTTTTTTTGCGCCACAAAACGACACTGCGAAGGCGCTGTGATCTGGCCTGGCAGGCGGCAGAAAGAATGGGCGCTTTCGACGCCTTATTCGTCAACGAAAAATCGCAAGTGACCGAAGCTTGGCGCAGTAATCTGTTTGTTTGTCGCGATGGTCAGTGGCTGACACCGCCCCTGTCAGAGGGCGTGTTGCCCGGCATTATGCGTGGATTGCTTTTGGACGATCCGACCATGAACGCTCGAGAGGCGGTATTAACGCTAGATGATTTACGCACTGCCGAGCACGTCATGGTGTGCAATTCGCTGCGCGGCTCCTTGCCTGCGACTGTAGATTGGGAAGCCGCGCTGGTTGATGTGACGTGACGCCTCGGTATTGTGGACTCGTTCAAGCGCCTAATAAAGGCGAAAAGGGCAACTTGACCGGGCTGAAATAAGCCCGTGTATCACCCATCATATGCCGTAGCTCTCTGATGGGTATCTCCGTCTCCTCATGAATTTTCAGCAGAATTTCACCACTGACCGCGAGCCGCCGGTGGCGGACCTTGCTGATCACCGATGGAGAGAGTCCCACCTTGCGGGCCAGCGCAGAGCTGCTGCGCAGTCCTAATCGACGAATCAGTCGGTCGATGAATAGTTCAGGTGTATAAGTTTCAGACGCATACATCTTCATGGCTTTCCATCCTTTCGGCCTTTGTAAAAAACGTCGTCACCGGCATGGGTAGCGACCCCCTGAATCTCCCAATGCTTCAACAAACCGCGCTGACGCTCAATCCAGTGCTTTGGGTGTTGATACGTCGAGCTCGACCTTGTGTGGACATCATCATGCGACAACTGTTACTTCCAAAAAAGCAGTTAAATTAAGAGGTGAATTCAAGGACGAAGTGCAACTTTGATTAATGGGTTGGATGGCTGAGGTGCATTAGTATCAAAGCCTTTTGACCAGCCAGTCGAAGAAGCACATGACCTATACACACCTCAGCCAAACCGAACG
>SYFN01000031.1 GCA_005800405.1 Burkholderiales bacterium | reverse complement strand
ATCTACGGTTACTGATGCAGAGCTTAAAATGATCGAAGATCGATTGAATCACCACCCCAGAAAACGATTGGGATTTAAAACCCCGCATCAGGTGTTTCATGAATCTCTAAACCGTGTTGCACTTCGTACTTGAAACCACGTCTCATGCTGCCACAGCGCTGGAATACCGGTACGTTATGTGTCAGGCTACATTGACCCTGGCGAGGTTGTCCATAGCGCCAGCCACGCCTGGGTCGATGTCTGGGTGGATGACGTCGATTTTTCGGGTTGGGCGAGTATTGATGTCACGCATGCACGCTTCCAAACCGCCTCGTACTGCCGACTGGCCGTCGGGCGGGATTATGAATCGGCCGCACCGGTACGTGGCATAAGGCACGGTGGTGGCGATGAATTATTGGATGTGCGCGTGGATATCAACCCGCTATGAGGATGATGGGTTCATTCTTGGTAATCAATGTCTCAGTTAAAATGCGGCTTTTACTTTTCGGATGGTGGTCCTGACTTATTGCATCGCGATGCGCCTGAACGCGGGCCTGGTCTTTCTGTCGGATTCGCGCACCAATGCGGGTGTCGATCAGATTGGCACCTTCCGAAAAATGAGCATGTTTGAAAACCCGGGCGATCGCATGATGGTACTCATGAGCGCAGGCAATTTGTCGATCTCTCAATCCATCCGCCAGATGGTCGCCGAATATCTATCGCCCGATGGCACCAGCATCTGGACAGCTTCGTCCATGGCTGAAGCCGCACAGATCGTCGGCGAATGCATACGTAACGTACACAAGCGTGATGCTGAGTCCCTGGAAAAGTTTGGCATTGATTTCAACGTCAGTCTGATCTTCGGCGGACAAATCCGTGGCGAGCGCTGTCGTCTACTTCAGATGTACTCCGCAGGGAATTTCATCGAGTCGCATGATGAAAATCCTTATTTTCAGATCGGTGAATCCAAATACGGCAAGCCCATTGTCGATCGGGTTATCTCTCCCGTAACACCGCTGGATGAAGCCGCGAAATGTGCACTGATTTCCATGGATTCGACCTTACGATCCAATATCTCGGTCGGCTTCCCCCTCGATCTGCTGGTGTACGGTACAGATAGTTTGTCTATCGGACGCTTTGTTACCATTGATGAAAAAAATCAGTACTTTCAAATGATACGCAGCACCTGGGGGCAACAACTGAAATCTGTGTTCGAAAGTATTCCTGACCCGGCGTGGAATGCAGCACCTGAAGCCACCAGCAATGTGCTGTCAACCAGTGGGCATCTGAATCATCCTGTACGCATTTCACCACCAAGCTCGGTTACACGTATTGAAACGCGAACTCCGCAACGGCAAACACTGGCACAAGATGACGACCATAAGCGTCAGCACTGATTATCGAACTGGCGTCTGAACGCGCTGACGGTTTTATTTTATTGAGACGCGCTTCTCTGCGTCTTTTCTTCATCATCCTCGCAACACTTCACATAATTCAACTGACAGCCAACCCCAGCACCTAATAAACTCCGCCGCCTTGATTTAACTTTTTGTTAATGATCATGCCGGTCAGACTCCTGCGTTGCTCCACCATCGTCTTTTTCATTTTTAGTTTTATCGCGCCAGCGCTTTGCGCTGCTCAGTCGATTGAAACTGAGCAATTACTGCGTCAACAAGAGCGCGAACGTGAATTGCGTCAGCGGAATGAAACATAGAAGCCCTTACATTTGCCCACACCCACGCCAGAAACCTCTCTGCTACCGCTTGACGAAGTTCCCTGCCACATCATTCACACGCTTGTCTTGCAGGGCGATGCAAGCGAGCATTTTCAGTGGACGCTTGCAGCCGCAGATCGAGAAAATGATTCGGCACGCGGCCGCTGCCTTGGTCCATCAGGCATAGCACTCGTAATTCAGCGAGTACAACAAGCGATACTCGAACGCCGTTATGTCACTACCCGCGTACTGGCCGAAAAGCAGGATATTCGCGACGGCACTCTCACGCTGACGTTACTGCCCGGTCGAATTCGCCATATCCGCTTTGCAAATGGCACCGCCTCCCGTGCAACGCTGTGGAATGCCATACCGGCAAAGCCTGGCGATTTGCTCAATACGCGCGTGCTGGAACAAGGTCTCGATAATTTCAAACGACTTCCCATTGCGGAAGCGAGTCTGAGGATCAACGCGGCACAAGACGCTCATGCTGCACCAGGTGAAAGCGATGTGATCATCGAGTGGGCCCAAGCAATGCCGTTTCGACTGAACCTTTCGCTCGATGATGCAGGAAGTAAATATACCGGCAAACATCAAGCCGCGCTGACACTGGCCTATGACCACTGGTGGACGCTCAATGATCTTTTCTACGTCAGCGTCAATCAAGCCGTGGGTGGTGGTTTACCCGGTGATCGTGGTTCACAAGCGCATACGGTTCATAATTCAGTGCCATGGAGAGAATGGCTGCTATCAGCTACCGCCACCACATTCGAATATCACCAGCTGGGGCTGGGTCTGAATCAGTACTATAGCTACCATGGCAACAGCGATAACCAAGAACTGGCCATCACCCGTCTGCTCTATCGTAACAGCCTCAGCAAAACCAGCGCCAGCCTACGCTGGTGGTCGTGCGAGTCACGCAATTTCATCGACTATACCGAAGTCCGTCCTCAGCGACGCGACACCGGTGGCTGGGAGCTCGCGCTAAATCATCGCTTGCAACTTTACAGTGTGTCTATCGAGGCTAATCTCGCTGCACGACGTGGCACAGGTGCTTTTGGATCTCGACCCGCACCGGAGGAGGCTTTTGGCGAAGGCACATCGCGTATGCAAATCCTCCGCGCTAACGCAACCCTCTCCCTACCATTTCGTCTGGCGTCTCAACGTCTTCGCTATGTTGCCGGCTGGCGCGCACAGTGGAATGGCACGCCACTGACGCCGCAAGATCGTTTCGCTATCGGTACCCGTTACACCGTGCGTGGCTTTGATGGCGAATCCTTCCTCAGCGGCGATAACGGCTGGCTGTTGCGTCAGGAGTTGGGACTTTCTCTGGCGCCCATGGCCAGCGAACTCTATGCGGGCATCGATACCGGAAGAGTCGGTGGCCGGTCGACCGAAACGTTGCCAGACACACGCCTGACCGGTGCCGTCATCGGCTTACGCGGAAATGCGGCGCGCGTCTCTTGGGATCTTTTCGTTGGTCGCCCAGTAGATAAACCTGAGGGATTCCGCACCTCGAGCACCACGGCCGGCTTTTACCTCAGTCTCAATTTCTGAAGAAAATCCTACGATGTGAGGTCGTGTCGCACTCGCAACGACCACAGTGTTGTTTGTTGGATCTAATTTGCGTGTCGCAGCTAAAAATCTATCTGGTGAGGTCGATGACAAGGGTGCCGCGAGGCATGCGTGCGGCATGCCGCACGCTAGCGAAACTAGGCTGGCCTGCGAGCCAGTGCCCGCCCTGCAAGGGTTGCAACCACACGCGTAGCTTTTTGTTAGCCCCTCGTGGTAACGCATTGCAATGCGTAAATAGTAACTGTACTCAATAATAATCATGCCGAATATCAATCATACTTTTGAGAAGCGTCCAAATTGAGCGACAACCCAATAAATCGAACAAACGAAATGCAAATCATATTTGACATCATTCAAAATCAACGCTTGCATTGCCTATCAAATAAAAGACAATCCCTAACGCGATAAGTTATCGCGGTGCATTAGGTTAGAGGAATATCGCGGGAGCTGAAAGCGGCACCACGCATTGACGATGATGTATGATTGGCTTTTCATCCGCGTCCCTTGTCAATCATTTTCTTCGACACCATACTGATCTGCGATATTCAGAAGACGCTGATAAGAGCACGATGAAAAGCGACACACAACCGCCTCAAAAACTACATTTGAGAGCTTGTGATCTGGTCAGAAATCCGGTGCGGGTCTGGAATGACGGGTCGGTTACACCTTGTTATGAACCGACCCGGGATATCATGAAATGGATTTCGGAGAAGATAGGACCTGAAAAGACGCGCTATCCAGTGGCGACCCGCTGGAAATTTCAAAGTGAAGTTTTGGAGAATCGTCGCTGCCCGGCACCGATTCCAGACAGATCAGGGCTGGTCTATGTCACCCCGGGCGGGCGTTACTGGATCGTGCTAAAACCAGATGGCACCTTAAGATTTCGGATCCCGGTGCCCCAAGTGACTCGCCGATCAGTACCTTTGGACGGCTACCTCGGAGAGCCAAGACGCAGCTTGAACGAAAATAAGTACATCATGTACTGCGATGGCAGCGATGGAGATCGCGACGATTTCCGCTTTTTCTTCAATATGCGAAATGGCCGACTTGTGCAGGTTCATTTAAACGGTCGCACAAGTCCTTATGATGATTATTAAGGAAGTACTATTTAACGATAGTCTGCGGCTCACCTTGCCGACGTTCACGAATCTCCCCCAATCGGAAAACCGTTTCACCCGATTGCCTGAGGATAGCTTCAGTTTCATCAGCCTTGTCTTTCGGGACAATGACTGTCATTCCGATACCGCAATTAAAGACACGATGCATTTCTGCATCTTCGACGCCACCACGCTGCTGAAGCCAGGTAAACAGAGGCGGCATTTGCCACGCATCGCGATGTAATACGGCGGTAAGGCCAGGCTGCAATACGCGAGGAATGTTCTCAACCAGGCCACCACCGGTAATATGGACCAGACCATGGATATCAATTTTTTCCATCAGTGCCAGCAGAGGCTTTACGTAGATACGCGTTGGCGCAATCAGCACATCCGACAGCGGCCGGCCATGAAAATCTGCATTCAGATCAGGCTTGGCCACATCAAGAATTTTTCGTACCAACGAGTAGCCGTTCGAATGTGCGCCTGAAGAAGCCAAACCTAGCACGACATCGCCGGCACTGATTTTTTTACCATCGATGATCCGGGATTTTTCTACCGCGCCCACAGCAAAACCGGCAAGATCGTATTCACCATCGGGATACATACTGGGCATCTCCGCAGTTTCACCACCAATCAATGCACAGCCAGCCTGCTCGCAACCTGCCGCGATACCTTTGATAACGTGGGTGGCGGTAGCAACATGCAAACGACCACAGGCGAAGTAATCAAGGAAGAACAGCGGTTCAGCGCCTTGGACCAAAATATCGTTGACGCTCATGGCAACGAGATCGATACCGACCGTATCGTGTCGGTTCAGATGGAAAGCCAGTTTGAGTTTGGTGCCAACACCATCGGTTCCGGATACAAGCACGAGCTCACGGTATTTTTTACTGACTTCAAATAGGGCACCGAAGCCACCAATTCCAGCAATCACACCCTCTCGCATCGTACGCTTGGCAAAGGGTTTGATCGCTTCGATCAATGCATCGCCAGCATCGATGTCAACACCTGCATCACGATAGGAGGGAGAAACCGGGGGCTTTGTGGACATGGTCACGAACGATGGATGATTGGGGAATCAGGCAAAGGAAACGGTAAAATGGGCGGTCTGCTTCGGTGCCAGCATACCGAAGCCCCCAATTTTACCAAATCGCCTTCCCCGACCCAGCCAGACATGCCCATTGTGACCACTCCCGAACAAAGACAGACGCTGCTGTGGCTGTTGGTGGGCATTGTTCTGGCCGTGATGCTGGTGCTACTCGGACCGATTCTGACGCCCTTTGTTGCTGCGGGAATTATTGGATACATACTTAACCCTGGAGTGGACGCGCTGACTGCGCGCGGGCTGCCGCGCACCCTAGCGGCATTGATCGCCATTACGATGGTCGGACTGCTGATTGTGGCCATCGTCCTCATCGTCCTCCCCGTGCTGGGCGAGGAACTGCCCGTCCTCAGACAAAGACTACCCGTACTGCTAGATAGAATTGATGGCAGTGTCGGTGCCTGGCTACGCGAACTCGGAATGGGGGGCAGACTTGATCTGGCCAGCATTCGTGAAATCATTACCGACAAACTTACTGTAGACAACGGTTTCAACACCGCCATGCTGACTTGGCTGCGAGTGGGTGGTATTGCTGTCATCGGGTGGGTTGCGACCTTCTTCCTGATACCGATTGTCCTGTTTTATGTATTGCTGGACTGGCATCGACTGTTCGCCCGCATTGGAGAAACCGTGCCGCGTCGCTGGATTGCGCAGGTGACGGACATGGCAAAGGAGGTCGATAGCCTGCTTGCGCAATATCTCCGTGGACAATTGCTCGTCATGCTGTTGCTGGCGTCGTATTACTCGGTTGGTCTTGCGGTGGCCGGTTTTGACGTCGCGCTACCAGTCGGGCTGCTTACTGGCCTGCTGGTGTTCATTCCTTATGTCGGCTTTGGTCTCGGTCTTCTGCTAGCTATCGTGGCGGCGGTGTTGCAGTTCGATAGCGCGCATGGACTTGTCGCCGTGGCTATCGTGTATGGCCTAGGGCAGTTCATCGAAAGCTTCTACCTCACACCTCGACTTGTAGGCGAGCGCATTGGCCTGCATCCGCTTGCAGTGATTTTTGCATTACTCGCCTTTGGTCAGTTATTCGGCTTTGTGGGTATTCTGCTGGCGCTTCCTGCCTCGGCGATTCTGCTGGTGGTGTTTGGTCGTCTACGCCAAAACTACCTCGATAGCAGTTTTTACAATCAGCCATGAGGCAGCTACTGCTCGACTGGGGCGCCGCTGTGCCCCCCACGCTGGATAGCTTCGTCATTGGACGAAATCAGGAACTTGCCTCCATGCTTCGCCGCATCGCCCTCAGAGAAGCGGCCTCGCTGGATCAGCGTTTCATTACCCTCTGGGGTGAGGCAGGCGCTGGCAAATCTCACTTGTTGCTCGCGCTGGCTGCAGACGGACAAGCGCTTTACCTAAGCGCCGACCAGCCCGCAGAGAACTATGCGTGGTCGCCCGAGATACCCCTTTATTTGCTCGATGATTGCGACTGTATGAATGCTAACCAGCAGATTGCCGCCTTCGCACTGTACAGCGCGATTCGCGAGTCCGGTGGGATGCTGGTAGCTGCTTCGGGCAGGCCACCAGCCCAGCTCACGCTGCGCGAGGATTTGCGCACTCGGCTGGCCTGGGGCCTGGTCTATCAGGTCCATGGCCTGTCGGATGACGAAAAAATCGACGCACTGTCGAAATCGGCCGATGCGCGTGGACTGGTGCTCTCGCCGGGCGTGTTACCCTACTTGCTGACGCACTTTCGCAGAGACATGCAATCACTGTCAGCGATTCTTGATGCGCTGGACCGCTACTCACTAGAGACCCAGCGCCCCATTACGATGCCGCTGTTGCGAGAGCTGCTGCAACTCGCCGATGCGCAACCGACCTAATGAACCTCACACTTTTCGATCTTGACAATACGCTGTTACCCCTCGACTCCGATTATGAATGGGGACAGTTCCTGGTCCGTACTGGGGCGATGGATCCGGTTGCCTTTACTGCGCGCAATGCGGTCTTTTACGAGCAGTATCAGCAAGGCACGCTTAACCCGGTAGAGTATCTTGAATTCGCGTTTGGTACGCTCGCGCGCTTTGCCCGCCCGCAGCTCGATGCCTGGCATGCTCAGTTCATGACCGAGGTCATCGCGCCCGCGATTCGTCCTGAGGTATTAGCGCTGATTGAAAGACATCAGCAGGCCGGCGATCTGATCGCCATTGTTACAGCGACCAACCGGTTTGTAACCGGTCCTATCGCAACGGCTTTCGGCGTTACTCATCTGATTGCGGCCGAACCCGAACTGGATGGCAATGGACAGATTACTGGCCGCCATACTGGAACGCCGCCTTTTGCAGAGGGTAAAGTCATCAATCTGCACCAGTGGCTCTCAACGATGAATCTTTCGCTGACTGGTTTCGAATGCAGCACCTTTTACAGCGATTCGCAGAACGATATTCCGCTGCTCTCGGCAGTTAGCCATCCTGTTGCTACCAATCCCAATGCCAAGCTGATGTCTCACGCACAAGCACATGGCTGGCCGATAATGCACCTGTTTAATGATTAGAAAATTCATTCGCCGCATTCTCGGCACGGGTTCCGCCGCTCGCGATGTCCGCGCGCCGCTGGTTTTTGGTCGTGACGAGCATGGCATTGACCCAGACGATGTGTCTGCAAATGCAGTGCGCGTCACGGAAACCCTGCAGCGCGCGGGATACAAGGCCTTTATTGTCGGGGGCGCTGTGCGCGATCTGGTACTGGGATTCAGGCCCAAAGATTTTGATGTCGCTACCAATGCAACGCCGGAACAGATCAAGCGCCTGTTTCGCCGTGCTTTCATCATCGGTCGACGGTTTCAGATCGTGCATGTGATGTTTGGTCAGGATCTGATCGAAGTCACGACCTTCCGCGGCAGCGCATCCGATGGCGCGCCTAAAGACGAGCATGGTCGAGTTTTGCGCGACAACACTTTCGGCGAGCAACACGAAGATGCTGAGCGGCGTGATTTCACGATCAATGCCATGTACTACGATCCCGAGCAGCAGCTGGTACTTGATTATCACGGCGGCATGAAAGATATTCGCAGTCGCTCGCTGCGCATGATCAGCGGCCCAGAAGCGCGCTACCGTGAAGATCCTGTTCGCCTTTTACGCGTAGTTCGCTTTGCCGCAAAGCTTGATTTCAAGATTGCACCGACAACGCGAGCGCCGATCTCGGTGATGGCGCCGCTAATTAACAATGTCCCCGCAGCTCGAGTGTTTGATGAAATGCTAAAGCTGCTGATGAGCGGCCATGCGCTGGCTTGCTTGCAGCAACTGCGGCAGGAGGGCTTGCATCATGGATTCCTGCCTTTGCTGGATGTCGTTCTTGAGCAGCCCATGGGCGAAAAATTCGTCACACTGGCACTGGCCAATACAGATGAGCGCGTCCAACAAGGCAAACCCGTCTCGCCCGGTTTTCTGTTCGCTTCACTGCTGTGGCATCAGGTTCTGGAAAAATGGGAGACCTATCGCGCAGCCGGCGAGTACCCGATTCCGGCGCTGCATCTGGCTGCCGATGATGTGCTCGACAGCCAAACCGAAAAACTCGCGCTGCAGAAAAGGATTGCAACCGACATGCGTGATATCTGGGCGATGCAACCCCGCTTCGAGCGCCGCTCGGGTAAAACACCCTACAAACTGCTGGAGCACACGCGCCTGCGTGCAGGCTATGATTTTCTTTTGCTGCGCTGTGCGTCGGGCGAGATTGATGCCGAACTCGGGGACTGGTGGACCGAATTCATCCAGGCGGATAGCGTCGATCGTGAATCGCTGCTAAACCGCAAGCCACCCGAGGCAGACGGTGCCGCGCCCAAAAGGCGCCGGCGTCGTGGGGGACGCGGCCGCAGCAAGAGTACAGAGGACATCAAATGATCACCACCGTTTCTGCCTACGTCGGCATTGGTGCCAATCTGGG
This sequence comes from Burkholderiales bacterium, assembly GCA_005800405.1. Taxonomy (GTDB): domain Bacteria; phylum Pseudomonadota; class Gammaproteobacteria; order Burkholderiales; family Burkholderiaceae_D; genus Pernthalerella. The sequence continues at coordinate 3,321 of SYFN01000031.1, read as the reverse complement.
CAACCCGGAGCACACAGTGCGTCGCGCCATCCTGGCGTTGCAGGACTTGACCGATACGCGCGTATCGGCTAGCTCATCCCTGTTTGTTAGCGCGCCGATTGACGCCACAGGGTCTGATTTTGTCAATGCGGTTGCTCGTATCGATACGGGGCTTGCAGCCGAGATCTTGTTGCTGGAGCTTCAGAAAATCGAGCTGGCCTTTGGACGCGAGCGACCATTTCGCAATGCACCCCGCACGCTGGATCTGGATTTGTTGTTATACGGGCAGACCCAGATACAAACTCGCAGTTTGGAAGTACCTCATCCGCGCATGACCGATCGTGCCTTTGTACTCAGACCCCTGCTCGAGCTGGATGCAGCCATCCATATTCCTGGCAAGGGTCAGGCGCAGGATTTTCTGGCAAGCGTTCAGGATCAGCGCATACAAGTCATTGACCGTGCACCGGCCTTGGTGCTTCTTATTGACTGAAATACTCGCAAGGCTGCAACGCACAAGCCCCACCCGACCGTCACTCCCCTATCGCAATCGCGTATCATCTCGCGCATGAGCCTGGAAAAATATCGTTATATCGTCGTGGAAGGTCCGATCGGCGTGGGCAAAACCAGCCTTGCCCGACGAATCGCTGCCAAAACCAACGCCCAGCCGGTACTGGAGCAACCGCAGGAAAATCCGTTTCTGGAACGATTCTATCGAGATGCTGCCCGATACGCGTTGCCCACCCAGATGTTCTTCCTTTTCCAACGCATCAACCAGCTGCGCGATCTGACACAAACCGATATGTTCTCGGCACCGGTTGTTTCAGATTTCCTTATCGATAAAGATCCTCTTTTCGCGACACTCACCCTAGCGGATGATGAGCTCAATCTTTATCGACAATTGTTTGAACACTTCAGTCAGTCATCGCCTAGGCCAGATTTGGTAATCTACCTCCAGGCAGCACCGACGACACTATCAGAGCGTATTCGCCGGCGAGGTATTCCCAGTGAGGCCGGCATCTCTGAAAACTACCTGCAGCGTCTTTGCGAAAGTTATAGCCGGTTTTTCTACAATTACGAAACATCGCCGCTACTCATGGTGAATGCAGAGCACTTGAATCCTGTCGAAAGTAGCGATGATTTCGAGCTGCTGCTGGAGCGAATCGCCGGTATGCGGGGTAAGCGAGAATTCTTTAACCGCGGAGAGTGAACATGGCCGGTTATCCGAAATCAACCAACAGCAGCAAACGAAAAAAAATCACGGTGACGACGCTCGCAGAGATGCGCACGCGTGCCGAAAAAATTGCCATGCTGACTTGTTATGACGCCAGTTTTGCTGCGACCATGGACGAGTCTGGCGTAGACGCACTTCTGGTGGGAGACTCATTGGGTATGGTGATACAAGGTCATGACACCACTTTGCCTGTGACGATGACAGACATCACCTATCACACCACGTGCGTAGCACGAGGTAACCACGCTCCTCTGCTGATTGCCGACATGCCTTTTGGATTTTATGCGACGCCCCAGCCTGCGCTGGACAATGCAGCGCAGCTGATGCGTGCCGGGGCAGAGATGGTCAAACTGGAAGGCGGCAGCTGGCTCGTTCCCACGGTTCAAATGCTGGTGGAACGCGGGATACCAGTATGCGCACACTTGGGGCTGACACCGCAATCTGTTCATCAACTGGGTGGCTTCAAGATACAGGGAAAAACAGACGCGGCTGCAGAGCAGCTGCTTGCTGACGCACTTGCGCTGCAGGATGCCGGCGCCTCATTGCTGGTGCTTGAAGCCATACCAAACACGCTTGCAGATCGGGTAACAAAATCTTTGGCAATACCCACGATCGGTATCGGGGCGGGTCCGGGTTGCTCGGGTCAGGTATTAGTGATGCATGACATGCTGGGGGTCTTCCCCGAACATCGACCCAAATTCGTCAAAAACTTCATGGAAGATCAATCAGATATTGCAGGCGCCATCAGCGCCTACGTTCGGGCCGTCAAAGATCAAAGCTTCCCGGCGACAGAACACTGCTTCTAACCAGATTGCTTGCTGAGTTCCAACGTCAGACGAGACATTGGCATTTCAAAATAACGTCACAGCTGGCGAAACTCATGTGGCCTTGACGCCCCCTGATAACGCGCAAGGCTCGATTCGAGTTGTGGTGCGAGCGCATCCAGATCACTCACAGCGAGACCCAGATTGCGAACCAAACCGTCTTCAAGACTATAGACCCAGCTGTGGACGGTCACCTGCTGCCCACGATCCCATGCATCTTGCACGATGGTCGTCTGGCACACATTGACGACTTGTTCGATCACATTCAATTCACAAAGACGGTCGGTTCGCTCGCCGCGCGTCATCTCGGCCGGTAGATAATCCGCGTGTTTGTTGTGCACATCCTGCACATGACGAAGCCAGTTATCCGCCAATCCCACTCGGCGCCGCTCAAGCGCTGTGTGCACGCCCGAGCAGCCGTAATGACCACACACAATGATGTGCTTCACCCGCAAAACATCAATAGCGAACTGCAAAACGGAGAGGCTATTGAGGTCTGAGTGAACCACCACATTCGCCACATTGCGATGCACGAACAACTCACCTGGCTCAAGTCCTACGATCGTATTTGCCGGGACACGGCTATCGGAACATCCAATCCAAAGAAACTCAGGTGATTGCTGTGACAGCAGCTTACGAAAATATTCGGGATCGCGAGCAATCATGGAATCGGACCATTGCCGATTATTTGCAAAAAGCTGCTCGAGAGCGGAAACCGATTGGTCTTTTTTCATTGGACTTTCACGCCGAATATATTAGTTGGATGTTGCCGCAAACTCCTGCTTGCGAAATGTCATGGCCCGACCGGTTACCAGAAAAGGTCTCTCTATTTCATTTCGTATTAACAATCAATAAACACATCAGCCAGATCCTGCCAAAAAGCGAAAATACTGTTAACAATATCGAAGAGTCCGCTAATTGATTTTTCCTGCAAAAATATTTTTTTACACTGAATCACGCCACAACAACTGCGAAAGAACAAGTTGCAGTGACGTGCAATCAGCGCCATATCAAGCCCCAAAAGTAGTTTTCAATATAGCCATAATTAATAGGAGGTCAGCGCTGCATGTTACACAAGAAATGGCCTTTCTTATGTATCGTGGTTTCAAGTACGAAGTACAACACGGTTTAGAGATTCATGAAACATCTGATGCGGGGTTTTAAATCCCAATCGTTTTCTGGGGCGGTGATTCAATCGATCTTCGATCATTTTAAGCTCTGCATCAGTAACCGTAGATAAGTGACGCTTTTTAGGAATGTATTGCCGTAATAAGCCGTTGTAGTTTT
>SYFN01000030.1 GCA_005800405.1 Burkholderiales bacterium | reverse complement strand
GTCTGCCTAAGGTGATCGAAGGCAGATTTTTCAGATTGATCTTGATGACCGCAAGATCGGTATCTGGATCGGAACCCACCAGCTTGGCAGGAACTTTTTTTCCATCCGCTAGCGCAACTTCCATTTCTTCTGCACCATCGATCACGTGGTCATTCGTCAGAATATAACCCTCGGAGCTAATGATGACGCCTGAGCCCAAACTGAATTGTTTTTCATCCTGCGTGGACGGACCATCGTCAAAAAAGCGCCGGAAAAACGGACCGTTATTGAAGGGGTGCGCCTGCGGTCGCGCTTCCTTGCTGGTGAAAATATTGACCACAGCAGGCATCGCGCGGCGTGCAGCTTCTCGGTAACTGCCGTGCGCCGATATCGCCTCATTCCCTGTCGCTTCTTGCACGGGTACCGGTTTTGATGTCAGATGGGCGTTGGACGCATCACCCGCCAGCCACTCGGGTTTGAGTGTCGCTACAATGAACCACAGCGCAAGCGCCACAGTGACGGTCTGCGCAAACAATAACCAGAGACGACGCATAACAGGTATGGAAATGAGCGGAAATAAAGTCAACCGTAACATGCTGGAATTGCATCTTGCCAGCACGCTGGATATTAACCGTTTTCGTGACTATTGCCCCAACGGCTTGCAAGTTGAGGGGGGTGAGCAGGTCCAGTATGTTGTCAGCGGTGTGACGGCAAGTCTTGCATTGATCGATGCTGCGCTGGAAAAAGGTGCGGATACCTTGCTCGTTCACCACGGCTATTTCTGGAAGGGTGAAGATCCGCGCGTCGTGGGTCACCGGCAAAAGCGTCTGAAATTACTGCTGGAAAACAATGTTAATTTGTTTGCCTATCACCTACCGCTTGATGCACATCCACAGCTCGGAAATAACGCGCAATTGGGCGAGCGACTTGGTTTAAAGCCGGAGGGAAGTTTCGGTGATCAGAATCTGGGCTGGCTGGGCGTGACGCCTCCCGCCATTAACACGGTGCGCGACCTTGCCTGCTTGGTGGAGCGATCGTTGGGGCGCGCTCCTTTGGTCATCGGTAATCTTGATCAAGTGGTGAGCAGGGTTGGATGGTGTACCGGAGCCGCGCAAAACGCGCTCGCTGATGCCATCGCCGCAGGGGTTGGTGTTTATCTCAGTGGCGAAATTTCCGAGCAAACGGTGCATCTAGCCCGCGAATCGCAGGTGGCGTATCTCGCATGCGGTCATCACGCCACTGAACGCTTCGGGGTGCAAGCCCTTGGTCAGTATATAGAAAAGCAGTTCGGCATTCGGCACGAATTTGTCGATGTGCCGAATCCTGTCTGAATCTGACTGGCAAAAACGCCGTGAAATGGGAACTAAACCGGTAACTTGTCCACCGAACCTTTCGTTTGCTGCCAAGTCTGGATTGACATGTTGCCCATGCCGTTGTCTCGGGATTGCCGGGTTATGGTTGTTGAAGACGATGTCGTTACGCGTCGTCTTTTATGTAAAGCCATTGATCTCGAGCCCTCTCTGACCTTGGTCAGTGCTTTTGGTTCGGTCAACGAGGCTTTGCATGGATTGGAGCAAGAAGACATTGAGCTTCTTTTGACAGATCTGGGTTTGCCTGACGGTTCTGGTCTTGAGATTATTTGTCACTGCCAGCGTGTATTGCCCGAGGCGGACATCATGGTGATCACCATGTAGGGCGAAGCATTCCAAGTATTCGCTTGCATTGAGGCGGGCGCCTCTGGCTATGTTCTTAAGGAGGCCGGGCATGCGGATATTGTTCGCGCTATTTTGGACCTAAGGGCGGGAGGCTCTCCGATCAGCCCGGTGATCGCTCGCAAAGTATTGGCCAGAATGCGAAGCGCTAACCATTCTGGCGATGAGAGCTCGCATACCGAGATGCCCGGGCTGACGCGCCGTGAAAGCGCGATTCTTGAATTGATCGCCCGCGGTGGAAGTTTTGCCAAGGTCGCCGCCGCGCTATGCTTGTCTGTTAGCACCGTACAGACCCACATGAAGCGTATTTGCGGCAAACTCTCAGTCCATTCTCGCTCAGAGGCGGTGTTTGGAGCGCACCGGCGCGGCCTGTTGCGTTTTGAGCCTGATTTGGACGCCAAGTCTGTGAATCCCCAGCCATCGGAGGCTGACAAGATGGGCTCGCTGGACCCCTGATTGTCATTATCAAGTTAAAGACTTATCTCGCGGCGCCTTGCATTTGCTCGCTTTACCGGGGGCCATGGACCCCCCTCCACAAAATCGCAGTGAGCTCCGCTATAATCGAGGGTTTCCGGAACTTCCAACCTTTTTCGCATTTTTCCGATTGGGATTGAGTTATGAGTGACGAAAATCAGGTCGACTCGGGTCGACGCGGGCTGTTGGTTGCAACCGCTGCTGCAGGTGGTGTCGCCGGCCTTGCAGCTGCCGGCGCGTTTGTCTCCACTTTTGAGCCCTCCGAGCGTGCGAAAGCAGCAGGCGCACCTGTCGAAGTGGATATTGCGGATCTCAAGCTTGGTGAAATGAAAACAGTCGAATGGCGCGGCAAGCCCGTTTGGGTTATCAAGCGTACGCCCGAGATGGTGGCGTCATTAAAAAAGACCGACGCTCAGGTTGCCGACCCAAAATCCGAACGCAACCCCAAAGACCTCACACCTGAATACGCGCGAAACGAAACCAGATCTATCAAGCCGGAGATTCTGGTAGCCGTTGGCATCTGCTCCCACTTAGGCTGTTCTCCAAGCACGAAGTTTCAGACCGGCGCTCAGCCTTCATTGCCCGATGACTGGGCGGGTGGTTTTCTCTGTCCATGTCATGGTTCGACATTTGACCTCGCAGGTCGTGTCTTCAAAAACAAACCTGCGCCGGACAATCTCGAAGTGCCGCGCCACATGTACCTGAGTGTTACACGAATCGCAATTGGTAGAGATGAGAAAGGTGAGGCTTGATCATGGCTTTTGTCGAGAAAAAATTACCGACTGATGCGCCGATTGCACAAAAAGCGCTGGGTTGGGTTGACTCCCGCTTCCCACTGACCAAACTCTGGGAAGACCAGTGGGGCAAGTACTACGCGCCCAAGAATTTCAACTTTTTTTACCTGTTCGGTTCGCTTGCGGCGCTGGTGCTGGTGATTCAGATCGTCACTGGTATTTTCCTCGTAATGAACTACAAACCGGATGCGCAGCTGGCTTTTTCCTCGGTGGAGTACATCATGCGCGAGGTGCCCTGGGGCTGGCTGGTGAGGTATATGCACTCAACAGGCGCGTCGGCATTCTTCATCGTCGTGTATCTGCACATGACACGTGCGCTGCTCTACGGCTCCTATCGTAAGCCCCGCGAGCTGATTTGGTTATTTGGCGTCGCAATTTTCCTGTGCCTGATGGGAGAAGCGTTTTTCGGGTATCTGCTCCCGTGGGGGCAGATGTCCTACTGGGGCGCTCAGGTCATCGTTAACCTGTTTGGCGCAATCCCATTTATAGGCCCCGATCTGTCATTATGGATTCGTGGTGACTATGTGGTCTCCGATGCCACGCTCAATCGCTTCTTTGCGTTCCATGTGATTGCGATTCCGCTGGTGCTGCTTGGACTGGTGGTCGCCCACCTGATTGCTTTGCATGAAGTCGGATCCAACAACCCGGATGGTATCGAGGTCAAAGACAACCTCGGCCCGGATGGTCACGGCGTCGACACCATTCCATCACATCCGTACTACACCACCAAAGACATTTTCGGTGTGTCGGTTTTCCTCACGATTTTCAGTGCAGTGATTTTCTTTGCGCCGGAATTCGGGGGGTACTTCCTCGAATATAACAACTTCATCCCGGCTGATCCGCTCAAGACACCACCGCACATTGCGCCTGTTTGGTACTTCACGCCGTTTTACTCGATCCTGCGTGCGGTAACGTCACAGTTCATGTCAGCGCTAATCTTGTTCACTATTGCCTACGCTGCACTGGTTGTTTTTCGCACCCGGTTGCCTCAGATGTTCAAGAATGGCGTGGTGGGCGTAGCTTTGGTCCTCGCCGTTGGAATGTTGGTGTTTGATGCCAAATTCTGGGGTGTGGTTTTAATGGGAGTATCCGTACTTATTCTTGCTGCTATGCCTTGGTTGGATCACTCCCCGGTGAAATCCATTCGCTACCGCCCGGATTGGCACAAGATTGTGTATGCGATGTTTGGTGTCACCTTCTTGGTACTTGGGTATCTCGGTGTTCAAGCACCAACTCCGGTCCGTACATTTGTAGCTCAGGTCGGTACGCTGATTTACTTCGGCTTTTTCATGCTCATGCCTTGGTGGAGTGCTATGGGTGAGTTCAAGCCAGTGCCCAAGCGCGTGAACTTCCAGCCGCACTAGGCCGCAAAGGAACAGGAATGACTATCTTAAAAAAAATGATCGCAGTAATGGTGCTCGCGCCGGTTCTTGCTGTGGCTTCTGATGCAGGGCACCCTTTGGATCGCGCACCGGACCGCAGTAGTGACTTGACGGCGCTGCAAAACGGTGCCCGTCTATTTGTCAACTATTGCTTGAATTGTCATTCGGCATCGTTGGTTCGTTACAATCGCTTGCGCGATATCGGTTTGTCGGATGCGCAAATCCGTGACAATCTTCTCTTCACCTCTGACAAGGTGGGTTATTTGATGAAAAGTAATTTGAGTGTCACGGATGCGAAATCCTGGTTCGGTGCGCCGCCGCCGGATCTCTCAGTGATTGTTCGGGCGAAGTCTTCGGGCGAAGGTTCAGGTGCGGATTATGTTTACACCTATCTGCGGACCTTCTATGTAGACGAAGGTCGTGCCACTGGGTGGAATAATCTGGCATACCCTAATGTGGGTATGCCGCACGTGCTCTGGGAGCTGCAGGGTGTTCGCAAGGCGAAGTTCGCGGAAGAGAAGGATCCGCATGATGAGTCTAAAACCGTGCACAAGTTTGCCGGCTTCGAGCAAATCAAAGCGGGGAAAATGACGTCACAAGAATATGACACTGCAATGGCTGACCTCGTGGGTTACATGGCGTGGATGAGCGAGCCGGTGAAAAACAAGCGTCAGCAGGTGGGTGTCTGGGTCTTGCTGTTCATGTCCCTGCTGGTTCTGCTGGCCTGGCGACTGAACGCCTCCTACTGGAGAGAAGTCAAATAGTAGCCCTGTATTTTTTGCATGAAAGCATCGCGCGCAGAGTTATGAATGCAAGTAATGCAGAGAATCAGATATGTATGAGTGGGGTGAGGCGGCATGTTGCCTCACCCTCTTTGTTTCTAAGGAACTGAAATCATGATGGTCCTCTATTCGGGCACAACCTGCCCATTCTCGCAGCGATGCCGACTTGTCTTGTTCGAGAAGGGCATGGATTTTGAAATCCGCGATGTGGATTTGTTCAACAAGCCTGAGGATATTTCAACCATGAATCCGTATGGTCAGGTGCCCATACTGGTCGAGCGCGAGCTAGTGCTCTATGAGTCGAATATCATTAATGAATATATTGATGAGCGCTTCCCTCACCCGCAGCTCATGCCGGCAGATCCACTCATGCGTGCTCGCGCCCGCCTGATGCTATTCAATTTCGAAAAGGAATTGTTTGTGCATGTGCATACGCTCGAAAATGAAAAATCGCGTTCTGCCGAAAAAAATCACGAAAAGGCGCGTAGTGAAATGCGCGATCGCCTGACGACGCTGGCGCCGCTATTCCTCAAGTACAAGTACATGTTGGGCGATGAGTTCTCCATGCTCGACGTGGCTATTGCGCCGCTTCTCTGGCGCTTGGATCACTATGGTGTGGAACTTTCCAAAACGGCTGCACCATTGATGAAATACGCGGAGCGGATTTTTTCGCGTCCTGCTTATATTGAGGCGCTGACTCCTTCGGAAAAAGTAATGCGACGCTGATCATTGTCGGCAGTGGACCTCGTGGTCTGCCACAGCTCCCTTGGGGGCAGACGGTGCGTTCTTTTGCCAAGATTTTTTTAATGTGACTGTTTGATGTCGGAAACTTCTACCAAACCCTATCTGTTGCGCGCGCTCTATGAGTGGTCCACCGACAATGGCTACACACCCTATATCGTAGTGGTGGTAGATGCTCACACTCGTGTACCGGCAGAATTTGTGAAAAACGGTGAAATCGTTCTCAATATCAGCTTCGAGGCGACCGGTAATCTGAAAATAGATAACGATTTCATTCATTTCAAAGCGAGGTTCGGTGGTGTTGCACGGGAAATCGAAGTACCGGTCTCGAATGTAAGTGCCATTTATGCCAGGGAGAACGGTCAGGGTATGGCCTTCGAGGTCCAGCGTGAGGGAGACGGTCAGCGCAAGAAAAAACCGCGCAGTGAGCCGGTGAAAACGCCGGCGCGAAAAATATCGCCTCTGCTCTCGTCCGTTCCCCCAGGGTCTACTGGCTCTGAAAAAACGCCCGACGACGACAAGCAGCCCGATCCGCCGGGCAAAGGAGGGCGTCCGAGGCTAACGCGTATCAAATAACGTATACTCTCGGGGTTTTGACGGCCGGCTTAGCTCATCAGGTAGAGCACTTGATTTGTAATCATGGGGTGGCGGGTTCGAGTCCTGCAGCCGGCACCATCCTACACTCGGAAAGATCGTTATTGTTTACAGCTGGGTCCTCTCTGGCCCATCCTGCCGCGTGGACCTTCTATCGCATGGTCGCCTAGGGTACGCAGCTATCTCTCCTCTTCTTCCCGTCGGTTGTCTTAATTGCGCATTTTCCGCTATCAGGAGATGCTCGTAGTACTTCACAGCACTTTCTCCTGTGCCTTAGTCGGTCGGTGATGTTTTCGACGAAACCTGCGCTGGTCGATACCTGAAAACGGAGAGGCGACATGTCGGATGAGTGGGACATTCAGGGCCCCTCGGTATGCCGATCAAATTGATCGCGGTAGCGGCATGCTGACCTTTGAAGTCGTTCGCGAGAAGGCTATCTCGGATAATTGCAATCGCGTCTTCGGAGATCTGAAGCGTGAAATTGGGTCCAGCCTATGCTGGTTTAGGCAATGCAGGGATGTATTTCGACCTTGAATGTCTTAGAGGTTCAAACAAAACGCCGCTAGCGCCATTGCACCGCCTTGTCGTACAACCGTACTGTCTGCGGCGGCACGATTGGCCAGCGGCTTTTTGTTAGAGACTTTTAGAGTGAGTGCGGCCGGTTCCACATTAAGCGTCGAAGCCGGCCGTCTCGGTATATCCTCGGATAAGCGCCCCAATGCTGCTTTGAACTGCAATTTTTGGCCTTATGTTCTCAGTACCACTCTAGCAGCACTTAGGCACTCGGCCACTGCCGCCATACCTCGCATCCTGGCGCTCCCGAAAGAAAGCCTCGTAGCTCATCGGCGGCTGGTCCGGATGATTTGCCTGCATATGATTCAGGTAGTTATCGTAATCGGGCAGGCCTACCATCAGTCTTGCAGTCTGACCAAGGTAGGCACCGAATTTTCCCAGTTCTCCAAACATCCTATCTCCTAAGTGCTCAGGCACTTGCGGTGGCTGATGAAACCACTGGCGCTTCTTCGGAGGTGGGTTTGTCCGAGCGGAGCGCCTGCAGGCAGGCACGAATACTAAAGAATAATATGGAGAGCACCACCGCCATAAAAATCGCAGCTAGTGTTGCATCAATATAGTCGTTCATAATGATCTGCTGCATTTGCTCGGGTGATTTCGCGGGAGGCAGTACCTGACCATCGGCAGCAGCTGTTTTGAATTTCTGCGCATGCGCAAGAAAACCGATACGAGGGTTTTCATGAAAGAGTTTCTGATAACCCGCGGTCAGCGTGCAAACCAGTAGCCACACCGTTGGTACCAGGGTGACCCACGCGAATTTTTCGCGCTTGAGTTTGAATAGCACCACAGTGCCTAGCATGAGTGCAACGGCGGCCAG
>SYFN01000002.1 GCA_005800405.1 Burkholderiales bacterium | reverse complement strand
CTCTGATTCGTATGGCGTGAATTATTGCGGATTACAGAGATCACGATGGACAACTTTGACTAATAAATCAGCCAACGGATCAACCAGAGGCTGGAGACAATCCATGCCAGGAATATAAAAGTGCCCCCTTCGTCAAGGGCTTTCGATGCGTAACGCATCCCGAAGCTCAATATTCCGCCAGATATTCCCCACACCATACCGCGCTTGTAAAGCCCATCGGTTGAATGCTGACCAGCGAGCAACCAGTCGACATTGATAATAGATTGACCCGCAATATCAAACACGCCTTCGATCAATAAAGCAACCAATCCTGCCACCAGTGTCGCCGGTTTGAATGGAAGAAAAAACCATATCGAAACAAAAAAAACCGATGATGCCACCAGGGATAATCCCGCGCCATATCGCGGCGATTGAGTCGAAATCAATCCACCATCGCTCGCAAACCACGCTCCGAGCAGCGCCCTTTCTATGAAAAAAACTGCCGCTGCGATCAAAGCATATTTCGCGGCGATCATGAATAACTTGCACTGTTCAGAATTGAGCATGGAAGACAACGTGGATTCGCCTGTCGGGCTTACCGGCGCTGCTGGGCCATGGGGCGGATGTGGTGAGCGTATTGGATGGCTTGATTTAGGGGGCGGACTGTGTGGGTGATGGGTCGCCTTGGGCGCATGAGCACCGATTGCAGCAGGTTTCGCTACGGATACAGGGGCCGCCTCGGGAAAAGCCACGTGCCCCGATTTTTTAAACTCGTCTACGGATCGACAGGGGTGCTCTGCTCCCGATACGGGATCGGCGAACCCACCCCCACAACGACGGCAAATATTCGTGGCGTTCGCCGTTGCGCAAATCGGGCACCGCCCCCCATTCATCTTCCATTCCGTTGCGCCAATAGATGTATCGCCGCATCCGGCACATTTCAAAATGTCTACGGCTTCAGTGCAACGTTTCTTCAAGGTCCCGAGAATGAGCATTTCAGATGAGCTTGGCATTGTTCTCTGCGACTGTGAGGAAGTGCGCGGCCAGATGCTTTTCAAAAAACAATTGCAGATCCTGCCGATCTACCGGGAAGTTTGTGATCTGCGGGTACGCTTCCAGATTTAGCCGTGCGAAAAACAAATTGGGTCGATACCCATCAAGAAAGGCTTCGGCCGAACCGTAATAATGACCAAAACCAAACCCAGTCAAGGTCAGTGCCCGGTTGGTGGACCATTCACGATGACTATCAAAGCCCTCGTCCGGATGCTCATGGCCTGTCAGCAAGCCGGTAACCGGGAAGAACTCTTTAGTGACTAAGCAGAATGCAGCGAAGTCTGCGTAACCGTACTGGCATCCTGTGCTGTAACGGTTGGGCAATTTTTTTCTGTAGCGGGATATCCGTGTCCAGGTAAAGTCTTTGAGCGCGTTTTGTGAATTCAGCCAGGCGTAGCCCTCCTCCGTGCTCACGGGGCTTGGCAACTGCTTGTGCAGGTCAGACAAGGGAATGCCGCCGTGAGTTGCCAGCAATCCCCCTGGAAAAAGAACCGCACGCGGCAATTGTTCGGCGACTTGAATGAATTTCAAACCCAGTTCTTTTCGCCGAATTATATTCTGATCATCGGCGTTTAAATAGCTCACAAATTCCGAGGGCGCCACATCGGAGCTGAATTGCCCACTCGCCTCTTCAAAACAAAGGCCAATGTCATGGTTACCCGCCAACCAGATAACTCTTCCAGGGAGCGCGGTTGCCAGCTTGGCGATATATAGAAAACAAGCCTCCGCGTGCGGCCCCCGGTCCACCAGATCACCCAGAAACAGCAAGCGAAAATCCGGGCAAAGCGATGCAATACGCGCCGTCAGCTTATGCAAGGCATAAAAATCGCCATGAATATCGCCAATTACAAACCAATGATTAAGGTCACCTACCTGCGCATCGGAGAGCGCGAAAACCTTGTTCTCTCCGCAGGCGCCCAGAAAAAAAGCGGCATCAATATCCGAGTAATTATTTTCAGCAACATCATGGTCCCTAGCCAGAAGCTGTACCAGCACGCCCGAGGTCGAACTCTGTGCAATATCGGTGGCGTTAAAAGCGCGCAAATCCATGTCTATGGATCTCGTTCTGCGGCTCTAAGCGTTACCCGAGCTCGGATTCAAGCAAGGTGATACAAATAGACGACACACTTCTCGATCTCCTTGGCAGCGTTTCCTACCGCAATGCGCATGCCGTTCTCGATCGCAAGCGGGGCTACAAGCTGCGTGCCATTAACCAAGGTTTGATTAGTCGCCGCCGCGCAATGATCGATCAACCAGACGCCTTTGCTCCTGTAAATCCGGAATTGGGTATCACTCAAAAATTGCGCATCAGTGTCAAGACCCTTGAAAGTTATTTTTCCCAATGTGGCATCCGTACTCACCGTGGTAAGCCGTTTATTGCCCAGCTGAATCTCAATTGCTCTTACATGAGCCGTCAGAGGCTTGGCGGCCCCTAGGGAGGTCGCAGGTGTCTCGACACGCATTGCAGCTACCGGTTTCGCTGATGCGCCTTTCCCCCCGCGTCTTGCAGCTGGCGATTTCGCTGATACGCCTTCCCGCCCGCCTGCCCCGATTTCTAATTTCTTGCCCAGCAGGGCATCACATACTTCAGTGGCCGTGGGCCTGTTCATCGCGTTGGGATGCAGGCAAGCGTTCAGGATGCTATGCAGCATTGGCATGTCAACAGACCCCGGCAGCAGCTCCCGGATGTTGATGGGTTCAAAATCTCCGGCTTTAATGGCCCGCTCATATTGCGCGTCGTCAGCAGTATGCTTGGCGAACGGGTGCCCATTTCCCAACAGCTGCCCGAGCATGATGCCGCTGGTAAAAATATCGGACGCAGGTAACGGGACACTACCCCTCACGTGCTCGGGGGACTGGTAGAAAGGACTTCCCACATATCCCTGCTTGTCGTGCCACGGCGCTTTTTTATCGGAGAATATCGACCAGTCAAGATCAATCACCCTCAGACGGTAACCAACACCGACCGTAGAATCGGGTATCAGCATGATGTTGTCAGGCTTCAGATCGCAGTGAACCACCTGTATATCGTGTAGCGCCTTGATCCCGAACATCATCACTTTGGCAAAGATGACTATCTGATTCCAATCAAACCGATCGATCTGGGCAATGCAATCCGAGAGGGCTTTGCCATGGTCGATTAATTCGAAAACCTGAAAAAACTCCTCCTCCTCGAAGAATTCGATGAATCGATAGCAGCGCTGTCTTGCAGCAGGATCTGCTTCGATTCTCTTTTTTATTTCTTCCTGATGCTTGACGAAGCTGTGATACCAGGCAATCAACTTTGAGGGGGATTTGTATTGCTTTAAAAATACGCTCTCCCCTGTCGAATTACGCGCCTCATACGAAACCGAAAAAGCGCCCCGACTGAGTTCCTTGAGCACTTCGTAATTCTTTTTCTTTTGACCAGGCTTAAGAATAATGGTCATGAATCGACTGCCTTACAGGGTCGGGGTCACTGAAGACACGCTGATCGATTTCGCCAGCTGTTGCATGGTCTTTCGGAAGTTAGCGGTATCCCGGGAAAACTCCGCCATTTTCTCAACCGCATCCGATAAGGAGCCAATAAATTCTACTTCGCACTTGTCAATCCCGGATATGGATTGGTAGCAGTCCGCCTCCGGACAGTAAATGGAGAGCCGCAAGCGCGCCGCCATGACCTCACGGGTGACGTCCTCAAAAGAAGCGCCACCGGCCTCTGGACTGCCGGTCACCATGTGACAGGAGGCATCAGTGAAGACAATGACGCATCGCGCTGCATCATGATGATGGCGCCAATAGTCCGGCTCTGGCTGCGCGCCAGCGGCAGAGGCCGACATTTTGGCAAGGCGCCATAAACCGTCAAGCAATGATTCAGGCTCATCGCCGCCGCCCTTGGCTTCCAACGCTCCTAAGGACGCATGGATCTGATTCAAGTCATCGGTGAATGCACTCTCCTCCCACCATTTATCGCCGTCGGCTTTTGCATCGCGATAACCACAAATCTTGATCCGCCAATCCGCGACGACAGCTGGTTCATTCGCACCCGGCTGGGTCATGTACTCAACCAGTTTGCTGATATTGGCTTTCAAAGCGTCCAGACAGGGCTGCATGCTGCCGCTGACATCAAGCAGGAACACAATATCGGCGACACCTTTTTTCTTACCTAAAGAGTTCTGATCCAAGAGCATCTCCCATTTTTTAGTTTAAAAGAATCGCTTAACGGCTATCCCGTGTGAACTTGCCCTCAGCCGAAGTTGTCCAAAAGGCTTGACCATAAAGGCCTTTCTCGAAAGCTCCCTCGCCGATCCCCTGGACCGCGGAAACGCTGATGCTTTTGCCCATTTGCCCGAGCAGTTTCGAAAAGTCGACATTTTTCATGCCACCCCCAGCATCAATCAACTCGATCTCAGAGCGGTCTACGGCGGCAAGCAACTGTGCAGTCGGCCCATCCGGAATAGCCGCGAATAACTGAATATGCCGACTTTGCAATTTATCGCACAAGGCGGGCAGTTTGTCGCCGGCTTTCCCGCGGCTTTGACTAGCCTCAAAAGTCTCGTCTGAAAACAGCGCAATAACTCGTTTTGTATCCGCCAAGGGACCAAACGGAAAATCCGCCGCAATATCCAAAGCAATAAGCATCTCTTCATCGCCTTTGGGCTTTATCGCGGCCAGCGCAGTAGTAAAGCGATCGGGGTCCTGCGTAAAAAAAGAATCCCGAGAAATTGAATGTTGCCCTTGAAACAAGCGCGAGATGATGCCAGTACCAGCCCCATAAAGTTCGTCAAACACCTCCATGCCCCCCCCAAGAAAATCGGTACAATAAACAGCGTAGCCATCATCGCTGCCAACCGACTGGGCGACAAAACCGTAATTAATTGTCGCCGCATTACCCTGAAGTGGCCGAATGACCTGATCCAGATGCTTACACAACTCGACATAACAGCGCTTCATGCTGCGACTCGCGTCGATGACAAATACGATATCTACATTGGGAGAGGGCATATTAAACCTTTTGTAAATTCGACCACGAATAAATCACCGCGCACCTCGGTTGCACTGCGCGGCGATTAGCAACTCAAGCGCGGCATCTTCCCGCCCCCCGCTCTGCGCCAGAAAAGGCTCCCACGCATCAAATGCGTCATGATCAGGAATTCCCAAACGACATCGGATGATTGGATCTTGCCCGTTGTATTGCACTTTGGTTTCGATTGATTTGACCAGTACCTCAAAACGAAGCTTCGCGCCCTCACGCACAAAATCAGCAGTTACCCGCACTTGTATTTCAGGGGCTGTGGCACGCACCTGCACCGAGTGTACATCTAAAGCCGCATCAACCGCTGTGCCCTGCTCTTCATGCTTGACCGCGTCGACAGGCGCCCGATACACCGGCGGCACCTTAATAGCTTCAGCCGGGGACTTCACCGGTGCCGCTACATGCTCATTCACACCGCCACTCCCCGGACTTGCCGCACCATCGCGCACCGCTGAAGAACCCCCTGTCAAAACCGGAACAGCCTTTTTCGCTGGCTCAGAAATCCTATCCCGCCCGGCAGAGGAGGCCATCATCAGCCCCAATAAAAGATAAGTAGGAATCGAAAACCATCGCGCGTAAAAATCCTTGCGCCTCCGCCAGCGTTCAACCGCAGTAGCATCGCCCCCGATACTCACACCAGACGGCAGCAAGCCTGGCCACCAGATCGCCAGGTAGCCGGGCCAGAAGAAAAGATATTTTGCGACGCTCACGCGTGGCCCACTTAGCCTGAATTTTGCATAAAAAGGGTAAAAAATACTGCAAGTGATTAATACAATGAGGATTCCTGATCTCCCCACTCGTTAACGCCAATAGGTCTTTGCCCTCTATGAATT
>SYFN01000029.1 GCA_005800405.1 Burkholderiales bacterium | reverse complement strand
GTACGCGAACCTGACCGCGGCGCATGCCATTGAGCGTGCGGTTGCGCGCACCCTGATTCATGTCGCCATGCAAAGCAGCTGCGGCAAAACCGGCGATAGTCAGACGATCGGCGATGGTATCGGCGTCACGCTTGGTCGCAGTGAAAACAACCGCCTGATCCATCGATGCATCGCGCAGCAGATGATCGAGCAAGCGATTCTTGTGCGACAGATCGTCCACGAAGTGCACGCGCTGATCGATATTTTCATGATGCGTAGAGGCGCTGGCAATTTGCACCGTCATTGGATCGCGAGTAATGCGGCGCGCCATATTGCCGACCATCCCATCCAGTGTCGCCGAGAACAGCATGGTTTGACGTGTGTCCGGTGTTTTACCAATGATGAGTTCGATATCATCAATGAAGCCCATGTCGAGCATGCGATCAGCTGCGTCGAGGACAAGAATTTGCAATTGGGAGAAATCGATTTTGCCGGATTCCATGTGATCGATCAGACGACCCGGCGTGGCGACCAGAATTTCCGGATTGCGCGAGAGTAGTTGCATCTGCTTCGGGTAGGGCATGCCACCGAGGATGGAGACTGCCTGCACGCGACGCAATCCACGGCCATATTTTTCGGTGGCTGTGGTGACCTGCAGCGCGAGTTCGCGTGTTGGTGTCAGGACCAGCATTTTGGGTTGAGCGGCTTTGAAGCGCGGACGCTCGCCACGTGAACGCGCCGATTGCGCGGCCTGGTTCGGCGTTTTGCCTTGCGGCGCTTCGCTGGGTTGGTCGGTCAGCTTGTGTAGCGCGGGCAGCATGAAGGCCGCAGTTTTACCCGAGCCGGTTTGCGAGGAGACCAGCAGATCGCGGCCGGCGATCGCCGCGGGGATGGCTTGTTCCTGCACGGGGGTCGGCACGGTATAGCTAGCCTCGCTCAGTGATTTTAAAATTTGCGGATTCAGGCCCAGTGATTCGAATGTCATTCTGTTCTTTCGTGAGATCGACGATAAGCGTCACGCCATGACGAGCAGAGGTCATGCAATGACAATAAAAAGCAAAGCAAACCAGCGAAACTAACGAAATCTTGCGGAGAAGGTTTCGGCACAAAAGCTTTGCGCCGGATCGGTACTCGTTCGAGCAGCACCAGGAGGCGGGAGGGCTTTGAGGTTGAAGCTGAGGGTTGGCTAAGCAACGTTACGCTACGGTTTTTGTGC
This sequence comes from Burkholderiales bacterium, assembly GCA_005800405.1. Lineage (GTDB taxonomy): Bacteria > Pseudomonadota > Gammaproteobacteria > Burkholderiales > Burkholderiaceae_D > Pernthalerella. Next base: position 5,484 of record SYFN01000029.1, on the reverse strand, counting down.
AGCGCGGGGCGAATTGTACAGGAAATCGTGGGGAGGAGAGTGGCAACTTAAAAGCTTGGATCAAAGTCGATGGCGGGCCGGCCGCGTGGCTGTGCTCTCGGCCCGCTCAGGTGATGTCGATCGCGTCAGTCTTCCGACCCCATACCGGCCACAACCTGAGAAAAGCCACCATCGACATACGTAATTTCGCCAGTGATGCCGCCAGCCAGATCCGACAGCAGGAAGGCCGACGCATTGCCTACGTCTTCAAGAGTCACGTTGCGGCGCAGCGGTGCGTTCTCTTTGACGAAGTTCAGTATCTTGCCGAAGTCTTTGATGCCAGAGGCAGCCAGTGTCTTGATGGGACCAGCGGAAATCGCGTTGACCCGCACGCCACGCTTGCCAAGCGACTCGGCCAAATAACGTACACTCGCCTCGAGGGATGCTTTTGCCAGACCCATGGTGTTGTAGTTGGGAAGCGCGCGCATCGCGCCGAGATAAGAGAGCGTCAGCAACGCAGAATTTGGCGAGAGCATCGGCAGCGCGGCTTTGGCCAACGCTGGAAAGCTGTATGCGGATATATCGTGCGCGACCCGAAAACCTTCGCGCGAGAGTCCGTCGAGGAAATCACCAGCAATCGCCTCACGCGGCGCGAAACCGATTGCATGCACGAGTCCATCGAGTTGTGTCCAGGATTTACCGAGATCGGCAAACAGGGCCGTGATTTGCTCGTCGCTGCCTACATCGCATTCGAACACCAAATTGCTGCCAAACTCTTTGGCGTAATCGGTGATCCGATCCTTGAAGCGTTCGCCAACGTAGGTAAATGCCAGCTCGGCACCTTCGCGCTTGCAGGCCTGCGCAATGCCATAAGCAATTGATCGGTTGGATAATACGCCGGTGATCAGTATTTTTTTGCCTTGCAAAAATGCCATTCGGGACTCCTGTGGACCGGGTGCAGACCGGCGAAAGGCGCCATTGTAGGGGGTCGGGACGGCGCTGCGCAAATAGCCCGCGCGCTGGCGCAACAGGGCCGCACCCGGGCTTTACTGAAAACCGCTATCCTTGACGCGTTTTTCCTCTGTAAATCAAGCCATCATGATCCGAGTGTGTGCCAGAGCCGTTTTCCGAGTCGTTGCCAGCAGCCTGACAGTGGCCGCGTTCTGTTGCGGTGCCAACGCCTGGGCGGCGCATGCGTTCTCCTTGTATGACACGCCGAGGTATCCGGCAGGCTTCAATCATTTTGATTACCTGAACCCGGACGCGCCCAAGGGCGGCGACCTGTACCTGGCTAACCCGGACTCTCGAACAAGCTTCGATAAATTCAACCCTTTCTCCATGAAAGGGGTCGCCGCAGCCGGCGTCTCGAATCTGATGTTTGAATCGCTGGCCATCACCTCGGCCGACGAAGTGGCGACCATGTACGGCTTGCTGGCCGAGGACATGGTGCTGGCGCCCGACAGGATGTCAATGACGTTCAGGTTGCATCCGAAAGCGCGTTTCAACAATGGCGATCCGGTGCTTCCCGAAGATGTGACGTATGCGTTTGACACGTTGATGGCCAAAGGCGCACCACAATTCAAGATGATTTACGCCGATGTGAAGCAATGCGTGGTGGTTGATGGCACGACCGTGCGCTTCGATTTCAAATCAGCTAATCGCGAACTGCCACTGATCGTGGGCGGCATGCCCGTATTCTCGCGCAAATGGGCAGCGGGTACGCCCTTTGACAAAATACAATTGACGGTGCCAATTGCCAGTGGTCCGTATCTGATTGAAAAATATGATCTGGGTCGCTCGATTGCGTTTCGTCGTAATCCCACTTACTGGGCAAACGACCTGCCGGTTCGCCGGGGCGCATTCAATTTCGATCGTATCGTTTACCGCTTTTACAAGGACGATGTTGCCCGTCTTGAAGCCTTTATGGCGGGTGAATTCGATTTGGTGGTGGAGTACCGCGCAAAGAATTGGGCGCGTGCCTACAAGGGCAAGCCTTTCGATACCGGCGAAATCATCAAGACGACACTGAAACATTCCAACGGCGCTGGCATGCAGGCTTTCGTCATGAATCTGCGGCGTCCGCAGTTTCAGGACGCGCGTGTTCGCTGGGCACTGGGACTGGCGATGGATTTCGAGTGGATGAACCGTCAGCTGTTTTACAGCCAGTATTCGCGTATTGATTCCTTCTTCAGCAATTCTGAATTGGGCGCACACGGGCTGCCCTCTGAAGCTGAACTGAAATTGCTCGAGCCACTGCGGGATCAACTCGATCCGGCCGTGTTTGGTGCGGCACCGCTGCCGCCCAATACCGATCCGCCGGGATCGCTGCGCGCCAATTTGCTTCAAGCGCGCGCGCTGTTCAAAGAGGCTGGTTGGGAATACCGCAATGGCGCGCTGCGCAATACCAAGGGCGAGGTTTTTAGTTTCGAGATTCTCGACGACCAGTCTGCGCTCTCGCGCATCATCGCGGTCTATGTACGCAATCTCGAAAAGCTGGGAGTGCGGGTCAGCCAGCGCACAGCAGATTTTGCGTTGGTGCAAAAGCGTATGGAAGAATTTGATTTCGATATGACCAGTCAGCGCTTCGGTGATGTCACCAGTCCCGGGAATGAAATGTTCGATATGCTCGGCTCCAAAGCCGCTGATGAGAAGGGCTCGAGCAATTATTGGGGTCTGAAAGATCCGGCGGTCGATAAGCTGGTTACCGCACTGGTGCGCGCAGATTCGCGCGCCGAACTGGTGGCGGCCTCAAGAGCGCTGGATAGGGTGCTGATGCACAAATATATCGTGGTGCCACACTGGTATTCGGCAACCCATCGCGTCGCATATCGCAACCGTTTCGGCATCCCGAAGGTGTCACCCAAGTATTATCAGGCGGATCCCTACGTGATTTCGAGTTGGTGGCAGGTGAAGCCGCGAAAGGCTAAATGATGAGGTGGCTATAACAACGCTGTATTCTTCGAATACCATATAGCGAATGCCAGTGTGTCGAGAGTGTAAGCTGTTTTTTTCAACGGAAGTCACTGGATCCCAGCCTTTGCTGGGATGAGGGTAGTTGTCAAGGCGACCGTAAAATTTCCACCGTTATCCCAGCGAAGGCTGGGGTCCAGTGACTTTAATCTTAAAAATCGTCCATGAATCTCTGGTCCTACATATTGAAAAGAACGCTGCTGATGATACCCACGCTTCTCGGTGTCATCGCCATCACGTTTGCCGTGATTCAGTTTGTGCCTGGCGGGCCCGTCGAGCAGGCACTCATAGAACTGAAAAAAGGTCAAACAGGCGGGGCGGGCGAGTCTTCCGGCGCAGGCGCTTCGGAGTATCGCGGTCGGCAGGGTGTTGATGCCGAGCGCGTGGATGAAATCAAGGCGCTGTACGGTTTCGATAAGCCACCAATGGAGCGGTTTATACAAATGCTCAAGGACTTTGTTCGCTTCGATCTTGGTCAGAGCTTTTACCACCATAGGGATGTGTGGGAGTTGGTGAAGTCCAAACTGCCGGTATCGATCACCATTGGTTTGTGGACATTTTTCCTGACTTATTTTATCTCCGTGCCGCTCGGCGTGGCCAAGGCCGTGCGCGAGGGCAGTCGTTTTGACAGCGTAACCAGCATGCTGGTACTGATTGGTTATTCGATTCCTGGTTTTGTGCTGGGTGTTTTTCTTCTGGTGGTATTTGCCGGCAGCAGTTTCGTGCAATGGTTCCCTTTGCGTGGCTTGACATCGGATGACTGGGAGACACTCTCATGGTTTGGCAAGGTGAAGGATTATTTGTGGCACATCACCTTGCCTGTGCTCGCCTCGGTAGCGAGTTCATTTGCCGTGATGACGATGCTGACTAAGAATACGTTTCTGGAAGAGATACGCAAGCAGTATGTGTTGACAGCGCGTGCCAAAGGGCTCTCCCAGCGTGCGGTGCTCTACAAGCACGTCTTTCGCAATGCACTGATTCCCTTGGTGACCGGATTCCCGGCAGCTTTCATTGGTGCGTTCTTTGCCGGCAGCTTGTTGATCGAGACGCTGTTCTCGCTCGATGGACTAGGTTTGTTGTCTTACGAGTCCGTGGTGCGCCGCGATTATCCGGTGGTATTGGGCACGCTCTATCTGTTCACCCTGATTGGGCTGGTTGTGAAGCTGCTCGGTGATTTGTGCTACGTGTGGGCAGATCCGCGCGTTCAATTTGAAAGTCTTGCGCGATGACGAATACTGCAATGACATCCGAGATTTCGCTCTCGCCTGGCCGCCGTGTCTGGTGGCGCTTCCAGCAGAATCGCCGGGGCTACTGGAGCTTGGTTATTTTTGTGGTGCTGTTCGTTCTCAGCCTGGGCGCCGAACTGATATCGAATGACAGGCCGCTGGTCGCGCGCTACAACGGACAGCTGATGTTCCCCATCGTGACAGATTATGCGGAGACTGCTTTTGGTGGTGAATTTGATTCGCCGGCAGACTATCTTGATCCTTTCATTCAGTCTCAGTTTGACAAACCCGGTAACTGGGCTATCTATCCGATCAATCACTACCGGTACGACACGCTCAACTATTTTGCGAAGGCACCTAATCCAGCACCGCCGACGGGTGACAACTGGCTTGGCACCGACGATCGTGGAAGAGATGTTGTCGCACGACTGCTGTACGGTTTTCGTGTGTCGATACTTTTTGGTCTTGCATTGACCATCACCGGTGTGATGCTGGGCTTGCTGACGGGGGCAATTCAGGGCTACTTCGCTGGTAAAACTGATCTGCTGTTCCAGCGCTTCATGGAAATCTGGGGCTCGATGCCCGAGCTGTATCTGCTGATTATATTTGCCTCGATTTTCGAACCCAGCATTCTGCTGCTGCTCGTGCTTCTGTCCTTGTTCGGCTGGATGGGCTTGTCCGACTATGTACGTGCAGATTTTTTGCGTAATCGTCATCTTGATTACGTGCAGGCCGCACGTGCGATGGGGTTGTCGAACTGGCAGATCATCTGGCGCCATGTGCTACCCAATAGCCTGACGCCGGTGGTAACCTTTCTGCCGTTCCGCATGAGTGCAGCGATTTTGGCGCTTACCAGTTTGGACTTTCTTGGGCTTGGCGTACCGCCCTCAACCCCCAGCCTGGGCGAATTGCTCGCGCAAGGGAAAAATAACCTGGACGCTTGGTGGATCGCCTTGTCTACGTTTGCGGTGCTGACGATCACACTCCTTCTGCTCACTAATATTGGCGATGCCCTGCGCAATTCGCTGGATGTGCGGAGGAAGTCATGAGCCTGCTGCATGTGGATCATCTGACAGTACGCTTTGGCAGCGCAACCGTGGTGGACGATGTTAGTTTCACGATCGCACCTGGCGAGAAGTTTGCGCTGGTGGGTGAATCCGGTTCAGGCAAGACGGTGTCTGCCTTGTCGGTGATGCGTCTGCTGCCGGATGCGGATGTCTCGGGAAAAATATTTTTTGAAGATCAAGAAATCTTGAAAAAATCCGAAGTCGCGCTACGCCAACTGCGAGGCAAGGATATCGCAATGATT
>SYFN01000284.1 GCA_005800405.1 Burkholderiales bacterium | reverse complement strand
GACGAGCTGCCAGACTGCTCCACCCCGCGTCTAAAGACTAGCACTATACAGACTATCGGCCATGAATGCAAACGCACTCCGAGTGTCGTCACAAATGTTAAACTCAACCCTCAACCCTCAACCCTCAACCCTCACCTCGAACCAGCGCCTGCTCTGGCGTCGCTCACTACCTGCTACCGAATGAACTTCTGTCCCAGCTGCGGTCACGTCGTCTCACTCAGGATTCCACCTGATGACACTCGGTCTCGTCATGTTTGCGAGAGCTGTGGCGAGATCCACTACCAAAACCCCAAGATGGTTGTCGGCAGCATACCGCTATGGGATGAGGGAGACCGTGCGCAGGTTTTGCTTTGCCGGCGCGCCATCGAGCCTCGCAGGGGTTACTGGACACTCCCCGCAGGTTTCATGGAAAACGGTGAGACAACCGCAGAGGCGGCGGCGCGAGAAACTCTGGAAGAAGCCGGTGCACGAATCGAGTTGCTGGATCTGTTCAGTTTGCTGAACGTCGCGCACGTGCATCAGGTGCATCTGTTCTATCGTGCGCGCTTGCGCGATCTCGATTTCGCCGCAGGCATCGAAAGCCTGGAAGTACGGTTGTTCAATGAGCAGGAAATACCGTGGGGTGATCTTGCTTTCCCCACGGTCACTCATACACTGAAGCGTTTCTTTGCCGACCTCGCCGCATCACGCGTCGGTCAGTCGTTCGGTGTGCATGCGCTCGACATTGCACCCGGTATGCGTATTGTTGGCTGAATGTCACCAGCTGGTTTCACGCTCAGCAGTCGCCGTGATTTTGTGTACCGACAGATCGGCACCCTCGTATTCCTCTTCAGGATCAAGTCGTAGACCGACGGTTATTTTCAAAACACCGTAGACCAGCACGCCTCCTACCACCGCTATTGCTATACCCAAAGCCGTGCCGATCAGCTGGGAGATGAGAGAGACGCCGCCCAGACCCCCAAGGGCTTGAACACCGAAGATACCCGCGGCGACACCGCCCCACGCACCACACAAGCCATGCAAAGGCCAAACGCCAAGCACGTCATCGATTTTCCAGCGGTTCTGGGTGAGCGTGAACAACCATACAAAGATACCGCCGGCGATAGCGCCAGTGGCCAGTGCGCCAAGTGGATGCATGAGATCGGAGCCAGCACATACGGCGACCAATCCCGCCAGTGGTCCGTTGTACGCAAAACCTGGATCGTTTTTGCCAATGACGGCCGCTGCCAGCGTTCCACCAACCATGGCCATGAGCGAATTCATCGCGACCAACCCATTCATTTTGTCCAGGGTTTGAGCGCTCATTACATTGAAGCCGAACCAGCCCACGGCGAGTATCCACGCACCCAGCGCCAGAAAGGGGATGCTGGAAGGCGGGTGGGCAGACATGCTGCCGTCTTTGGAATAGCGACCACGGCGAGGCCCCAGCAGCAGCACGGCCGGCAGCGCAGCCCAGCCGCCAACGGCATGGACGACCACCGAGCCGGCAAAATCATGGAAGGCGGCGCCGTAACTTGCCTCGAGCCAGGCCTGTATGCCGAAACGCTGATTCCAGGCAATCCCTTCAAAAATCGGATAAATCAGACCGACCATCAGCGCGGTGGCTACCAACTGCGGATGAAACCGAGCGCGCTCGGCAATCCCACCGGAGATGATGGCCGGTATTGCAGCGGCAAATGTCAGCAGGAAAAAAAACTTTACCAGTTCAAAGCCGCTCCTCTGGGCCAGCACCTCAGCGCTGCTGAAAAAATTGACGCCGTAGGCGATGCTATATCCAATAAAAAAATAAGCGATCGTCGACACAGCGAAATCGACTAATATTTTTACCAGCGCATTGACCTGGTTTTTCTTACGCACTGTGCCAAGTTCGAGAAACGCGAACCCAGCGTGCATCGCCAGAATCATGATTGCGCCAAGCAGAATGAACAACGTGTCTGCGCCGGTGCGGAATGAATCCATGAAAACTCCCTGTTTATGTGCACCAATAAGCTAGCGAGACTGCCTGCTAGCAATATTCGTTCCTTTTTGGTGCTTCGCAGTCACTAACGCAAGTTATTGAAACTAATAAGAATTTTATAGTGGAAAATATGCCTCTCAATAGATCGCACCAAAGATGTGCTTATTTTCGTCTGTCTTGGTGAAAATATGATTCCCTGGTTGGAGAAACACGCCCCATTTCCGGATGTCAGCGAGGCATTAACCGAGGCCGACGGCGCGCCCGGCTTGTTGGCGGCGGGTGCCGACCTGTCGCCCGAACGGCTCTTGAATGCCTATCAAAGCGGTATCTTTCCCTGGTTTTCCGAGCACCAGCCGGTGCTTTGGTGGAGCACCGACCCACGCATGGTGCTACCTACCGCCGAGTTCCGAATTTCTGACAGCCTGCGCAATACCCTCAAAAAAGTGGACCAGAGCATGCGCACGGCTGGCCGCTGGCAGGTACGCTTCGACACCGCCTTCGAGTCAGTTATCCGAGCCTGCGCGGCACCCCGTGCGGGCGCCTCGGGCACGTGGATATCGGAAGAGATCGTCGCCGGCTACTGTGAGCTGCATACATTGGGTTATGCCCATTCATCGGAGCTGTGGCGGGATGATGAACTGGTCGGCGGGGCCTATGGCATCTGCATCGGGCGCATGTTCTATGGTGAGTCCATGTTCGCCAAGGTCACTGATGCGTCCAAGACCGCGCTGGCCTATCTGGTTGAATTCCTGCGTTCCCAGGATGTCGAATTGATCGATTGCCAGCAAGAGACGAATCATCTAGCCTCTCTGGGAGGGCGGACTATGCCCCGCAATGCCTTCATGTTCCACCTGAAATCTGCGATTGCAAAGCCGACGATAGCGCATTGGGTACCCAGACTGATGTTTGCCTAGCCCACCCGGCAGCAAAGCTTTGCGCTTTTCGGTACGATCAGTGTAAATTTCTGACTATGGTTGCAGACCGCCAATCCACAGAATGACACATCTCAAGGACCTGCCTTTTTCAACGCTGCAGTTTTACGCGACGGCTCCCTATCCGTGCAGCTACCTTGATGATCGACAGGCACGTTCGCAGGTGGCCACACCCTCACATTTGATCAATGCGGATGTGTACTCCGAGCTGGTGAAAAACGGTTTCCGACGCAGTGGCATTTTCACCTATCGTCCTTATTGTGATGGCTGCCACGCGTGTACGCCGGTGCGGGTGCGTGTCGCAGACTTTACCGCCAACCGCAGCCAGCGTCGCTCATGGAAACAGTATCAGCACCTGTCAACCTGGGTATCCAAGCTGGCCTACGTGCACGAGCACTATGAACTCTACCTGCGTTACCAGTCGGTACGTCATTCGGGCGGTGGCATGGATCAGGACAGTCGCGACCAATACGCGCAATTTCTTTTGCAAAGCAAAGTCAACACCCGGCTCGTGGAATTCCGTGAACCTGATGGCGCACTGCGTATGGTCAGCATCATCGACGTGCTCGACGATGGCCTGTCATCCGTGTATACCTTCTTCGATCCGGACTTGCTCAAATCCAGCCTTGGCACCTTCAACATCTTGTGGCAAATCGAGCAGGCCAAACAGCTCGGCATACCCCATGTCTATCTCGGCTACTGGATAGAAGAGAGCGAGAAAATGGCCTACAAAATCAATTTCCGTCCCATTGAAGCATTGCGCCGTGGTCACTGGGAACCGCTGCCGGCCGAATAGATCGGGCTCAGGGTTACAATCCGCGGGCCTTGTTAAAACGCCCGTTCACCGTGTCCAACCAATTTCTCTACTCGCTCGCTCGCCCCCTGCTCTTCTCGCTCGATCCCGAGAAAGCGCATGACCTGACACTGCCCGCTCTGCGTTTTGCTGCATCGGCTGGGTTGACCCGTCTGCTGCCAAAACCAGCGCCGGATCCGCGCACGGTAATGGGTTTGACTTTCCCCAATCCAGTCGGACTGGCGGCAGGACTGGACAAAGATGGCGCTTATATCGATGGACTGGCCGCGCTGGGTTTCGGTTTCATCGAGATTGGCACCGTCACACCGCGCGCCCAACCCGGTAATGCAAAACCACGCATGTTCCGTCTGCCAGAGGCAGACGCTCTGATCAACCGCATGGGCTTCAACAACGGCGGGGTCGATGCTTTCCTGCGCAACGTGCAAGCATCGCGCTTCCATCAGGAGCAGCGGGGTATCCTGGGGCTCAACATTGGTAAAAATGCGGATACGCCGATAGCGCGCGCGACTGACGATTATCTGTATTGCCTTGATAAAGTCTATCCCTATGCGGCTTACGTCACGGTCAATATATCCTCCCCTAACACGAAAAATCTGCGTCAACTGCAACAAGCCTCCGAACTCGACGCGCTGCTTTCATCGCTCAAACAGGCACAGTCACGACTGGCCGACACACACGGACGCTATGTACCTCTGGTGCTAAAAATTGCGCCGGATCTCGATGATGAGCAGATCGATACCATCGGAAGCGCCCTGCTGCGGCACCACATTGATGGCATTATCGCCACGAACACCACCATTACGCGTGATGGGGTGCAGGGTTTGACGCACGCGAATGAAACCGGGGGGTTGTCGGGTGCGCCTGTTCGAGATCGGTCAACGCGCGTTATTCGTGCACTGCACCGGGTCTTGAAAGGCGAGATTCCCATCATTGGCGTAGGCGGCATACTCAGCGGTACTGATGCCATTGAAAAAATGACCGCGGGCGCCAGTCTGGTGCAGCTGTATACCGGGCTGGTTTATCGTGGTCCCGGACTGGTTGGCGAATGCACGTCCGCGTGTGCCAGTATCCATTGATTGCAGCAAAAAACTTAAGAAAAATAAACTGACGGAGACAAGCATGGAAAAAATAAAACTAGGCCACAGTGATCTGCAAGTATCGAAAATTTGTCTGGGCACGATGACTTTTGGTGAACAAAACACTGAAGCCGAAGGCCATAGCCAGCTCGACTATGCGCTTGAGCGCGGCATTAATTTTATCGATACAGCAGAGCTCTATCCCGTCATGCCCCGTGCAGAGACACAGGGTGCTACCGAAAGCATCATCGGCACCTGGCTCAAAAAAAGTGGACGTCGAAAAGAGATCATTTTGGCGACTAAAATTGCCGGCCCTTCAAAGGCCATGACCTGGATACGGAATGGACAAAGCAATTTTGACGAAGCCAATATCCGCGCGGCCGTAGAAAGCAGTCTCAAACGTCTTCAGACGGATTACATCGATCTCTACCAGCTCCACTGGCCGAGCCGCAATGTCCCGGTCTTTGGCCAATTGTTTTTCAATCCTGCGCATGACCGTGAATGTGTGGCGATCGAAGAAACGCTCGCCGTTCTGCAAGCGCTGGTCAAGGAAGGAAAGATCCGGCATATCGGCGTCTCCAACGAGAGTGCCTGGGGCGCTTCACAGTTTGTGCATCTCTCCCAAACCATGGGACTGCCTCGTATCGTGTCGATACAGAATGGCTATCATCTGGCCAACCGTAGTTTCGAGAGCGGCCTGGATGAGACCTGCTACCGGGAGAATGTCGGGATGCTGGCCTATAGCCCACTTGCCTTTGGTCAGCTCACCGGCAAGTACATCGACAATCCGCAATCGGCTGGTCGACTCACCCATTTCCCGCCGAACTGGAGCCCACGCTACCTGCGACCCCGCGTAGTGGATGCCACTCGGCGTTACATGCAATTGGCCAAGGATCACGGGATGACGGCGACGCAGCTGGCTCTTGCGTGGTGCTACACGCGGTGGTTCATCGCCTCCACCATCATCGGTGCCACCAGCATAGAGCAGCTGGCGTATGACATCGGTGCGTATTCGATCAAGCTATCGGATGAGGTGGTAAAGGCCGTCAATGAGATTCATGCAGATTTCATGAATCCCGGACAGTAAGGTCACCGCCGTAGCTGCGTTTGAGCTACTCGCTCAGCGCATCCACAAAGCCCCAAGGATCGCCGCCCAGGTCAGCACAGCCAGTACCACCGCCAGCATAACGGCAGCGCTGCCCAGATCCATGGTATTTTTGGAGAGTTCGTGGTGGTCTAGCGAGACACGATCGACCACGGCCTCGATAGCGGAATTCACCAGCTCGGTAATCAGCATCAAAACCAATACGGCGATGAGCGCAACCCGTTCGAGCAAAGTGACTGGCAGCAACAGGGCCACGATGATGCCCGGTATGGCGACACCCAACTCCTGCCGGAAAGCATGCTCGAGACGCCATGCGGTGCGCAATCCATCCAGCGAATTAAAGAGCGCAGAAAAAATCCGTTTCAGGCCAGACTTACTTTTGTACTGGCTCACTGGCGGCTCGCGGTTCGTCATCAATCAGGATGTTTTGCGCTCACGATAAAGCTCCCGGAAGGTTTTCCCCGACGGAGCGGGCATATCACGATGATCTGTCCATCCACCGGCCAGTGGCAGCTTGCTGATCATTCGCCGACTGCCACCCATGACGCTGAGCGCGCGCGCCGCCAGTCGCATCGCCATGCGATAGAGCGTCGGACGTTGGGCAACAAAAGACCAGATGCCGAAAGCCAGATATTCGAAGCCGGGACGCAAACCTTTTTCGAACTGTTTTTTACGCAGCTTGCGTAGCAAGTCAGGCAAAGGAATTTTGACCGGGCAGACAACATGGCATTCGCCGCACAGTGTCGAGGCTTGCGGCAGATCCATCGCCTTGTCGACACCGATGTAAGAAGGCGTGAGTACGCTACCCATCGGCCCTGGATACACCCAACCATAGGCATGGCCACCGATTTTGCTGTAGACGGGGCAGTGATTCATGCACGCACCACAGCGTATGCAACGCAGCATCTCCTGAAACTCTGTGCCAATCAGACCTGTGCGGCCAGCGTCCACCAGCACAAAATACATATGCTCGGGACCGTCTTGCTCATTGCTGGCCCGCGGCCCGGTGAGCAAGGAGAAATAGTTCGATATCGACTGCCCAGTGGCAGAACGCGGAAGCAATCGCATCACAGTGGCAAGATCAGACAGGGTCGGCAATACCTTTTCTATGCCGGTTACAACCACATGTACCTTCGGCGGCATGATGGTGCACATACCTTCGTTACCCTCGTTCGTGACTACTGCCACGGAGCCCGATTCGGCAATCACGAAATTACCGCCGGTGACCCCCATGTCCGCAGACAAAAAATGAGGCCGCAATACTTCGCGCGCCTCGCGCGTCATCTCGTGAATGTCCGTCAGGCGCGGCTTGTTGTGTACCTTGGCAAACAAGTCAGCAACTTCTTCTTTGTCCTTGTGAATCACGGGTGCAATGATGTGCGAAGGGGGCTCATTGTCATTAATTTGAAGGATGTACTCGCCTAGATCAGTTTCGACAGGCGTCACCCCTGCAGCTTCCAGTGCCTTGTTGAGCGCCATCTCTTCTGACACCATGGACTTGGATTTGATAACTTTTTTGACGTCATGTTTTTTGGCGATCTCGACCACCAGCTTTGCAGCCTGCTCTGCAGTTTCCGCATACAGCACGGTCGCCCCCCGGCGTGTGGCTTCTTTCTCGAAGGTGGCGAGCCAGACATCCAGATTTTCTATCGCTCGCATGCGGCGTTCGATCGCTGCATCTCGTGTGGCCTCGAAATCATCGAGTTCAGTGATCGCACTGGCACGTACACCGACGAATTTGGTTGAGAATTTTTTCAGTGTCTGCTGCAGACGTTCGTCGGCGAGCTTTTGGCCAGCACGGGCCTTGAAATGCATTGATTGAATTTGCATCATGCGTCTCCCGAAAGAACTTCGGCCACATGCAGTACGCGGGTCTTGTGATCCCCCTTACGCCGCAAGCGTCCTTCAATGTTAAGCATGCAACCGAGATCACCAAGTACCACCGCATCGGCACCACTTGCATGGATGTTGTCGCATTTGTCGTCGACAATCGCAGCGGAAATATCACCATACTTGACTGCAAAGGTACCGCCAAAACCGCAGCAATTACGTGCTTGATTCATTTCTGTCAGTTGGACACCTTCGCGCTTGGCCAGCAGCTCGCGTGGCTGCGCCTGAACACCCAGTTCGCGCAAGCCGCAGCAAGAATCGTGATAGGTGATGCTTCCCTTGAAGCTTGATTGCGTGAGCGCCGGTAGTTTCTCGAGTTCTACGATATTCACCAGGAAATCAGTCAGCTCGAATACACGCGGTTTGATCTTTTGATACCGTGCCAGCCAATTAGGCCGATCGCTCAGAATGTCGTCGTAATGCGTCTTTACCGTACCGCCGCACGAACCGGAAGGGATAACGATGTAGTCAAAGCTTTCGAAATCTTCAATGAATTTTTTCGCCAACTCGCGGGCCGACTTACGATTGCCCGAACTGTATGCAGGTTGGCCACAACAGGTTTGCCGCTCAGGCACGATCACGTCGCAACCAGCACTCTCGAGCAACTTGAGCGCAGAGAAGCCAATCTCCGGACGCATGACATCGACCAGGCAGGTCACCAGCAATCCAACACGCATTTTTTCCCCACTTTTTGGCTTTTCAAGAGACGCATTATCAGGCGTTTGAGCCTCGAGCGGCCGACTCGAGCGGGATGAAAAAAATTTGCGCCTCCCGGGTAAATCTTTGCGCCGGCCGCTTGTGATTGCTTTTCGCATTGTGGTATAAACGAAATATTGCATTGCACCAACGTATTACCCGTAACGCCATGAAACCTGACGCCGCACCCGCTTCCGACAAAACTTCGATCCAAGTCATTGAACGCATGATGAGCCTGCTGGATGCCCTCGCCGGCTATCCCGACCCGGTCAGTCTCAAAGAACTCTCGCTGGCCACGGGCCTGCACCCATCTACCGCACACCGCATCCTCAACGATATGGTGGCTAAACGTTTCGTTGACAGGACGGAGCCGGGCGCGTACCGCTTAGGCATGCGTCTGCTTGAATTGGGCAATATCGTCAAAAGCCGGCTCAATGTCCGCGAGGCCGCCCTGCCCTATATGCAGTCGCTGCATCGAAAAACCCAGCAAACCGTCAATCTGTCCGTTAGGCAAGGGGATGAAATTGTCTACATCGACCGAGCTTTCTCCGAACGCTCAGGCATGCAAGTGGTGCGCGCCATCGGTGGCCGGGGCCCTTTGCACCTGACCTCAACCGGCAAGCTGTTTCTATCGGTGGATGATCCGAAACTCGTGCGCAGTTACGCCACGCGCACCGGGCTGGCGGGTCACAACAAGAACTCAATCACCGAGCTGAGCAAGCTGGAGCGCGAATTATCATTGGTTCGGTCGCGCGGTTATGCCCGTGACAACGAGGAACTTGAGCTTGGCGTGCGCTGCATGGCTGCTGGTATTCGTGATGATGCAGGAAGATTGATCGCGGGCCTGTCCATTTCCGCACCGGCCGATCGGCTCAAGGATGAATGGCTGGACGACCTGATCGCTACCGCCAACGATATTTCCAATTTACTGGGTTTCCACGCGATGGAGAGCGCGTGAGGCTGATACCAACTTGCGAGCAAACGCGTACTGGACATAAAAAAAGCGAACCGCAATTCGCTTTTTTTATGTCGGGAGTAATCAGCTTCGACTTGCCTGTCGTTGCGTCATCGCTGAAGCAGCGCGGTTTTCTAACCATTTACGGATACGATCGGCATCGGCTAGGCGAGATTGCTTGGTTTTTGAGTCAAGAAAGACCATCACAACGGAACGTCCTGCGACACTCACCTGCATGACAAGGCAACGGCCTGCCTCGGGAATGTAGCCTGTCTTCTGCAAGCCGATAGCCCATTCCGGATTTTCAATCAGCCCATTGGAATTACGGTATTCCAGTGAGGTACCACCGGGCTCTACGACGTAATGGCTGTCCGTCGAATATTCGCGGACCAATGGATGCTGATAAGCAGCGACCACCAAACGCGCCAAGTCGCGGGCGCTGGAAACATTGGCGCTGGAAAGGCCTGTCGGATCTGCAAAGCGCGAATTCGTCATGCCCAACTCAAGCGCTTTGACATTCATCGCCGCAACGAAGGCGGGAAGGCCGCCGGGATAATGCCTGCCGAGTGCCGCAGCTGCGCGATTTTCAGAACTCATCAGCGCAATATGCAGCATGTTGGCGCGAGACAGCTGGGCACCAATCCGCAGGCGGGAATGGCTGTAGCGCTTGCGGTCAACATCGTCCTCGGTCACCGTCAGAATTTCATCCAGATCCTGATTCGCCTCAACCACGACAAGGCTGGTCATCAGCTTGGTGATGGAGGCAATCGGCAACGCAACCTGAGCATTTTTTTCAAACAGCGTTTCCAAAGAGTTCTGATCCACCACTAACGCAACATTGGCACTCAGATCCAGCGGATCACGTGTCGTGCCCAGACCGGCCAAATCGCCAGCCTCGCTGGAATGCGGGGCTGATAAGGGGGGATTGTAGGCAACGCGCTGAAAACCACTCTTGCGCTTGCCTGCGAGCGCCGCAGGTTTCATGGAACGCGACTTCAACTCGGGCTTGCGCGAGCGTTTGCCCGCCTCTGCCACACGATTGGTTTTTTTGACAACCAGACGCTGATCGCTTTGATTTGGTGCACTCCACGCTGCGGAAAAAGCCAGCAGTGCTGTCAGAGTCAAAATCAGATTACCAAAGAAAAAACGTCGCATCCCAACTCCAAGCCATGTTGCAAAATTTGACTCTAGTGTAGCAAATCAATGCAAATCTGCAAGAGAATTAAAGGCTTAGGGTCACTAATTAAACAGATTTATCAATCAACACTCCTATCCAT
>SYFN01000283.1 GCA_005800405.1 Burkholderiales bacterium | reverse complement strand
GTCTTATTGTCGTCGAGCATGACATGAGCTTCATCAAGGCTATCTCCGATATCGTGACAGTGCTTTGCGATGGATCGGTGCTGGCGCAAGGTCCGCTGTCTCAAGTGTCGACAGACGAGCGTGTCATCGAAAGCTATCTGGGGCGTTGATCACTATGGCGATTCTGAATGTATCCAATGTCAACCAGTACTATGGTGGTTCACACATCCTGCGAGATATCAGCCTCAAGGCAGACTTTGGCAAGGTGACGGTGCTGCTGGGTCGCAATGGCGTGGGCAAGACCACCTTGTTGAAATCGCTCATGGGTCTGGTGCCAATCCGCAGCGGCCAGATCGAATTTGACGGCCTACCGATTCAGGCATCCACGCCTTACGAGCGCGCACGAAGCGGTATTGGCTTTGTGCCGCAGGGGCGCGAGATTTTTCCTAGACTGACGGTCGAGGAGAATCTTCGCATGGGCCTCGCGTCCAAGCCGGCGGGCACGTCCATACCGGCGGATCTGTTCGAGATGTTTCCCATCCTTGACGAGATGCGCAAGCGTCGCGGTGGTGATTTGTCCGGAGGTCAGCAACAGCAACTGGCAATCGCCCGAGCGCTGGCTTGCGAGCCAAAGCTGCTGGTACTCGACGAGCCGACTGAGGGCATACAGCCGTCCATCATCAAGGAGATCGGGCGCGTGATCACCCGCATGGCGAAATAGGAGAACATGGGGGTCCTTCTGTGCGAGCAGTATTACGATTTTGCGGAAGAGCTAGCCGACTACTATTACGTGCTTGATCGTGGTGCCGTGGTGGCCGAGGGGCCAGGTACTGAAATGAAATAGAAGAACGTCAGACAGCGGGTCGCGATTTAAACCAGCCTGTGCAGAAGCCTGATTTTTTAGTTGCGCTTTGGGTGAGTCAACGGTTGGTCCGATCGGACCAGTGACTTGCGTGTGGAACAGCGTTATTCAGGGTGAATACAGCCCATCGGAACCGATGGGCTTGTATCAGGAGAAGACTTACTTGATCTTGGTTTCTTTGTAGATCACGTGCTTGCGCGCCTTGGGATCAAATTTCATGATCTCCATTTTTTCAGGCATCGTGCGCTTGTTCTTGTCCGTTGTGTAAAAATGACCCGTGCCAGCAGTCGATTCCAGTTTGATTTTGTCGCGGCCTTTGGTCGCCATGATGAAATTCCTTTACTTGAATCCGATTAAATTTTTTGGCCGCGGGCGCGCATGTCAGCCAGCACTGCGTCGATGCCCAGCTTGTCGATGACCCGAAGGCCCGCGCTGGATACGCGCATGCGAACCCAGCGGTTCTCTGACTCGACCCAGAAGCGGCGGTTTTGCAGGTTGGGCAGGAAGCGACGCTTCGTTTTGTTATTGGCGTGGGAAACATTGTTGCCGACCATCGGCTTTTTCCCGGTAACTTCGCATTCACGTGACACAGCAGACTCCTTGTAGGGACAACTATTTTGCAGAGATCAGGAGTATATCGAAAAAATCATGAATATTCAACGACTTGCAAAATAAAATTGTGTCTTTATGGCTTGGTTAAATTTCACAATTGAGTGAGTCTGGGTCAGGTTATCGGAGAGGCTGGCATCCTGCGCAAGCTTCGATTAGCACAGGTCGTGTCGCTGAAGTGACCGTATCTCCTGTTCATTGACGATCAGGTGGTCAAGCAGGCTCACTTCAATAGAGGCCAGCACCCGCTTCAATTCGTGGGTGAGCGTGATGTCCATTTTGCTGGGATGGACGCGACGGATGATTGTGGGCGCAGATCATGGCGGCGGCGTTATGGTCAAGTGCTTTTCTGACAATCTCTTGGGTACACGTGGGTGCGAATGAGGGTGCCCCTGAACATTTCCTCGCACGCTATCAGGTGGCCCTGGACATCCAGGAATAGGCCGAGAAAGGTTTCGTTGGGTAGGCCACGCAACCGAAGCCGAAGGAACTGTGCGACGGCCTCGGGCGATTTCAGCGGGGGCCCCCGCCGTAATTCCTCCACCAGCCCCCGCTTGGCAAGCTCCACGACAGCGCCCAGCAGACTGCATTTCGACGGCCCCATACCCTTGAGTGCGGCCAGCTCTGGTGCGGAAGCTCTGAGTTGGCGGGATAGCGACCCGAAGTGCGCCAGTAAATCCTGACCTAGCTTAATGGCGTTTTTTCCATGGATGCCGGTACGCAGCACAACGGCCAGCAACTCAGCATCGGTCAGCGAATGAGCTCCCAGTGATTGAAGGCGTTCCCGGGGGCGCTGGTCAGCGGGCAGGTCGGTGATAAGCATGAGCAGACTCGGGTGATGCAAAGAGCCCACCAATGTAGCTCGTATCAGGTCGGCTGACGTTAGGATGTCCCGTTCTGCTGGACTACAATAGCGCGACTCGTTTTTTTGCCTATTTTTATGTCGAATCCGCCACAACCCGTCGTGACCGCAAGTACTTTTCTGACTTTGCATTACCGGCTTTCGACCGTGGAAGGTCGGGACATCGTGAGCACGTTCGACGAAAATCCGGCCACCCTGCAAGTTGGTTCGGGGCAGTTGGCGCCTTTTCTCGAATCTTGTCTGATGGGGCTGCCCGAGGGTGCGCATCAGACCTTCGAGCTGACCGCAGAACAGGCGTTCGGACCGCGCAATTCTGAGCTGCTGCAAAGGGTGTCGCTGGCGACGCTGCAAGAAAATTCAGATCCGGACCATACCTATGCGATCGGCGATCTGGTGGATTTTGCAGCACCCGGTGGTGGACAGTTTGCAGGTGTTTTGCTCGAAATAGGTGGGCGAGATGCCTTGTTTGATTTTAATCATCCGCTCGCGGGTCAGGCCGTAAAATTCGAAGTTCGCATCATAGGTGTGCTTTAGTCTCGGCGGCATCTGAAGGGAAAAACTATGGAAAAAGAAATTCTGCTGGCTCAGCCGCGAGGCTTTTGTGCTGGCGTGGATCGTGCGATAGAAATCGTCGAGCGTGCGCTTGCACAATTCGGCGCGCCGGTCTACGTCAGACACGAGATCGTGCATAACGCCTATGTG
>SYFN01000282.1 GCA_005800405.1 Burkholderiales bacterium | reverse complement strand
GCGATCGAAATCGTCGAGCGTGCGCTTGCGCAATTCGGTGCGCCGGTCTATGTCCGACACGAGATCGTGCACAACGCCTATGTGGTGGAAGACCTGCGCGCCAAGGGGGCAATCTTCATTGAAGATCTGGCTGATGCACCGCCGGGAAGCCATCTGGTGTTCTCAGCCCATGGTGTTTCGCGTGCGATCAAGGCTGAGGCCGAAGAGCGGGGGCTGCGTGTATTTGATGCGACCTGTCCGTTGGTCACCAAGGTGCATGTCGAGGTGGCCAAGATGCGTGACGAGGATCGCGAGATCATCATGATTGGACACCAGGGCCATCCTGAAGTGGAAGGAACGATGGGGCAAAGTGACGCTGGCATGTATCTGGTCGAAACTGTCGAGAATGTGCAAAAGCTAGAAGTAAAAGCGCCTCACAGGCTGGCCTATGTGTCCCAGACCACGCTGTCGGTTGATGACACTGCAGAGATTATCGAGGCATTGCGCGCCAAATTCCCCGACATTGCCGAACCCAAGAAAGGCGATATTTGCTACGCAACGACCAACCGCCAGCATGCGGTCAAGATGATGGCACCGCAGGTTGATCTAGTGATCGTAGTGGGCAGCCCCAGTAGTTCTAATTCCAATCGCTTGCGCGAAGTCGCGCAGAAAAATGGTGTTGAATCCTACATGGTGGATAACGCTTCACAAATCGATCCTGCATGGATCGCGGACAAGCAGCGCATCGGTGTGACCGCCGGTGCATCGGCGCCTGAAATCCTGGTTGCAGACGTGGTCGCCACACTGAAATCGCTGGGCGTCAAAAGCGTACGCGAACTCTACGGTGTGGAAGAGCATGTAACTTTCCCCTTGCCCAAAGGCCTGTCGGCGCGTCCGGCGTAAGTATGGATATCCTCGCGCAGCAGCTGATCAATGGCCTGGTATTGGGCTCGATGTATGCGCTGGTAGCGTTGGGCTACACCATGGTCTACGGCGTGCTGAATCTGATTAACTTTGCACATGGCGATGTGCTGATGCTAGGCGCGATGGTTGGATGGTCTTTGCTGCAAGCCATCCAATACCTCAGCCCGGAGCTCCCTGGTTTTCTGGCGTTGATGTTGGCAATTGCTGGTGCGATTCCGGTATGCGTGAGCATCAGTGTGCTTATTGAACGTGTTGCGTATCGTCGCCTGCGTGATGCACCACGGCTGGCACCGTTGATCACTGCGATCGGCATATCGATACTGTTGCAGACGCTGGCGATGATGATCTGGGGTCGTAATCCTCTGCCGTTTCCTCAGGTGTTGCCGTCGGATCCCTTGCATTTGATGGGCGCTCTCATCACGCCCACCCAAGTGCTGCTGCTTGTGCTCGCTGCTATCTCCATGGTGGGCCTGTCCCTGCTGGTTGAACGCACCCGCATGGGTCGCGCGATGCGTGCGGTAGCCGAGAATCCTCGCGTGGCTGCGCTCATGGGCGTCAATGCCAATCGTGTCATCGTGTTCACCTTTGCGATTGGTGCTGCGCTTGCTGCCATTGCGGGCGTGATGTGGGGCGCGAACTATGCATCGGCCCAGTTTGCGATGGGTTTCACGCCCGGGCTCAAAGCTTTTTCAGCAGCAGTGCTGGGTGGCATAGGCAACATCTACGGTGCAATGCTCGGAGGGATTTTGCTGGGACTGATCGAGAGCCTGGGTGCGGGTTACATCGGCGACCTCACGGCGGGCGTACTCGGCAGTCACTATCAGGACATCTTTGCGTTCATCGTGTTGATCCTTGTGCTGACGCTCAGGCCCTCAGGCATCATGGGTGAGCGCGTTGCGGATCGTTCCTGATTTTTTGGCAGCTCGTCTCGTGAACACTCCTCATTCCCTGCTGCGAACTATCGTGTTTGCGCTGTTGCTGCTGGTGTTCCCTGTCGTTGCATCGCAGTTCGGGAATTCCTGGGTGCGCATTATTGATATCGTATTGTTGTACATCATGCTAGCGCTGGGCTTGAATATCGTGGTGGGTTTCGCAGGCTTGCTGGATCTGGGCTATATCGCTTTCTTTGCCATCGGCGCTTATCTCGCTGGACTGCTTGCCTCGCCGCAGTTTGCAGTCATCATCGAATCACTGCAAATGGAGTATCCGGTTGCAGGTGACTGGTTACTGCATGTCGCGGGTGATGCCATTGCAGCACAAGGCATCCACTGGTCGGTCTGGGTGATCATTCCGCTGGCAGCGCTGGTGGCGGGTATCTTCGGCGCCCTGCTGGGCGCGCCGACGCTGAAACTGCGGGGTGATTACCTGGCGATTGTGACGCTGGGTTTTGGTGAAATCATTCGCATCTTCATGAATAACCTGAATGGCCCGGTGAATATCACCAACGGCCCTCAGGGCATTAATTTAATTGATCCTGTGCGCATTGGTGGCTTGTCGCTAGCCGGTGAGGCGGGGTCAGGAGGTATGGTCCATGTGGCCAACTGGTCCATGCCTTCGGTGAATGCCTACTATTACCTCTTTTTGTTGCTCTGCGTTCTGACGGTTTTTGTTGCACAGCGACTGCAGCATTCCCGGCTTGGTCGCGCATGGATCGCGATTCGGGAGGATGAGATCGCAGCCAAAGCGATGGGCATCCACGTGCGTAATGTGAAGCTACTGGCCTTCGCGATGGGCGCCGCATTTGGGGGTGTGGCGGGCGCGATGTTCGGTGCGTTTCAGGGATTCATCTCGCCGGAATCTTTTACATTGACGGAATCAATTGCTGTACTCGCGATGGTGGTGCTGGGTGGCATAGGCCACATACCCGGCGTCATCCTGGGTGCGGTGCTGCTGGCAGCATTACCGGAGATTTTGCGTCACACCGTTGAGCCGATACAAACTGCTTTGTTCGGACATATCTGGATAGAAGCTGAAGTGTTGCGTCAGCTCTTGTACGGACTGGCGCTGGTGCTTATCATGCTAGCACGTCCCGCTGGTCTGTGGCCCTCGCCGAGACAGGAAGACAGGCCGCTGCCTGCATCGGATACGCAAACGGGTACTGCATGAGTCGGGACACTTTGCTTCGTGTGACGGGTGTGGGCAAGCGATTCGGTGGTTTGCAGGCGCTGACCGACGTGAATCTTGCCATCACTCGCGGGCACATACACGGTCTGATTGGGCCGAATGGCGCCGGTAAAACGACGTGCTTCAATGTGATCACCGGACTCTATCAGCCAGACAGTGGTCAATTTGAGCTGGCCGGGAAACCTTATTCGCCGTCTGGGCCGCATGCGGTAGCTCGCGCAGGTATCGCTCGCACGTTTCAGAATATTCGTTTGTTTGGCGATATGAGTGCGCTCGAAAACGTGATGGTCGGACGTCACGTACGCACGCATCAGGGTGTTCTGGGGGCTATTATCCGACACCCGGCTGCGCGCGCCGAGGAGGCACAGATTCTCGCTTATTCGCATAGCCTGCTTGCGTTTGTTGGCATTACCCCGCTTGCACAACGCACCGCAAGACATTTGTCTTACGGCGACCAGCGCCGGGTTGAGATTGCGCGTGCGCTCGCCACGGAACCTTTGTTGTTGGCGCTGGATGAGCCAGCAGCCGGTATGAATGCGACCGAAAAATCCGAGTTGCACGATCTCCTGACTCGAATTCGCGACCAAGGTACCAGCCTCTTGCTGATCGAGCACGATGTCAAACTGATGATGGGTTTGTGCGACCGAATTACCGTACTCGATTACGGCAAAGTCATCGCAGAAGGAACGCCCACGGAGGTCCAGCACAATCCGGCGGTGATTGCTGCCTATCTGGGCGTGGAGGCTGCATGAGCGAGAGTGTGCAGCCCTTGCTGGAGGTTCGCTCCCTTGCCGTCGCTTTCGGCGGCATTGAAGCGGTCAAAGCTATTTCATTCAAGGTGATGCCTGGCGAGCTGGTGACGCTGATCGGC
>SYFN01000281.1 GCA_005800405.1 Burkholderiales bacterium | reverse complement strand
GTGGCTCAAGGAGAATGATTTCCGGCTTGATCAGGTACAGACCTTCCTGCCTACACCGATGGCCATGGCCACCACCATGTATCACACGCGAAAAAATCCTCTGCGAAAAATTTCAAAAGATTCGGAAACGGTGGAGACACCGCGCGTGGGCAAAATTCGAAAATTTCACAAGGCCCTGCTGCGCTACCACGATCCGGAGAACTGGGAGGGTATTCGCGAGGGTTTGAAACGCATGGGACGCGGCGAACTGATCGGCAATGGGCCCCAGCATTTGGTGCCGAGGTCGGATGCCGGCGCGGGTCGTGTTCGCAGCGTGATAACAAATGAAACACCTTCGGTGAACCGGATCGCAAAAAAATTCGGACAGAACAAACCTCGAGCGGGTGCGGCCATTTCGCGAAAGCGCTCGCCGTAAAACGACAGACGTAAAAAAACCGACCTAAAGATCGGTTGATTTTATTTCGTCGTTGGTGGGAAGTGCTGGTTTCGAACCAGCGACCTATCGCGTGTGAGGCGATCGCTCTACCCCTGAGCTAACCTCCCAGACCGGGGCGCATTAGCGCATAAGCGCTGTGATCTGTTCAATTTTCTACCAGCTGCCGCCACAAGCAGGGCGCTTTGGCTTCCTTGTCCAGTCCCTTGAGCACATCTTCATGCGCGGCCAACTCATCGGGGTCAGCTGGCAGCACAATAATCTCGGCCAGCACAATGGCCTCACCACCCCCGTCTTCGCCCGACCCAGTTCCGTGAAGATCCATACTCAGACTATCCTGCCCGCGCGTCATCGCAAGATATACCTCAGCCAGCAGTTCAGAATCCAGCAGCGCACCATGAAGCGTGCGATGCGCATTGGAGATGCAATACCGTTCGCACAAGGCATCCAGTGAATTACGCTTACCCGGATGGAGCTCTTTTGCCTGCGCGAGCGTGTCGGTAATTTTGACCACGTACGTACGAAATGCCGGTAATCCCAGGCGCTCAAGTTCAGCATCGATAAAGCCTACATCGAATGAGGCGTTATGGATGATGATTTCCGCGTCTTGTACGAAATTACAGAACTGTTCAACGATCTCAGCAAATTTCGGTTTATCGCTGAGGAAGTCGGTGCTCAGACCGTGCACAGCCAGCGCGCCCGGATCGGAATCTCGCTCGGGATTGACGTAATAGTGAAAATTATTACCGGTGAGCCGACGATTGAGCATCTCGACACAACCAATCTCGATGATGCGATCGCCGCTTTTGGGATTGAGGCCGGTGGTTTCAGTATCAAGAATGATTTGTCGCATTGCGTGATGGCGCGTGATCTCAAATAGCTTGCCGTACTTTACCAGAAAGCACCAGCTCAACACCGAGATTGGCCAGCATATCTGCGCGCTCGTTACCTTCATGGCCTGCATGACCCTTGATCCAGCGCCAGTCAATGTCGTGTCGCGCCTGCGCTGCATCGAGCGCCTGCCAGAGATCGACGTTTTTCACCGGCGCTTTACCGGCTGTCTTCCAGCCACAAGCTTTCCATCCGGCCAGCCATTCGCTGATGCCCTTGTGTACATACTGGCTGTCGGTATGCACAATGACTTCGCAGGGCCGCTTGAGTGCATTCAATGCCTCGATCACCGCCATCAATTCCATGCGGTTATTCGTGGTATTGAGCTCACCACCACAGATTTCTTTTTCAAGGTCACCGGCAATCAGCCGCGCACCCCAGCCGCCGGGGCCAGGATTGCCTTTGCAAGCGCCATCGGTATAGATCTCAATTTTTTCCATGGGTAGTTTGAAGGAACACTAAGGAAGCGCTGACTCAATAAATGCGGAAATTTTTTCGACACGATCAAAAGAGCTCAACCCTCGGTTTTGGTGACTCCCGTGTCGCTTAGCTGCGCTGGCTCGCCATAAAATATCAATTTATTTCAATATCTCCCTAATCATTCGCTCTTTGAGTGACGGGCACTACGTGACGAACGCGTGCATTATACTTTTGCAATACGGGACCCACCAGACGCATACCCTCCACGCGCTTGATTGCCTGCACAATGTACAAGGCACCCAGATAGGGCCACCAGCGATTACCCGCTTTTTCCAGAAAACCGAAGCGCTCGAGCCATTTTGTCGAGGTAAATGGTGGGGCGTAACAGCCAAAATGCCCGCGATTGATCTCCATGTTCAGCAGCTTGAGCCAATCTTTCAGCCGCGGCACACTAATGAACTCAGCGTGCATTGGCAAAAAATGCTTGCCTGTCACGCGACCCAAAATTTGTCGGAGGCCCCAGGTACTGTGGGGATTGAATCCACAAATAATGACCTGGCCCTCGGGAATCAGCACCCGCTCGACTTCGCGCAATACCTGATGGGGCTCGGCGGCGAATTCCAGTATGTGGGGCAGCACTATCAGATCGAGGCTTTGTGTTGCGAAAGGCAAGTCAGCAAAATCATGCACGACGACGACAGGGCGACTCTCCCCCTCAAGCAAAGCATTTGATGGAAAAATCCCGTCCGTCACCCAGCGATTGGGCATGCGATTGGCTGCCAGTGTATCGAATCCCGGCAAGCCTATCTGGAGCGCGTTGTAACCGAAAATATCGGCTGTCAGCTCATCAAGCCTCGCCTGCTCCCACGCGTGCGCGTAGGCGCCACCGGGCGTGTGAAACCAGGGAGCCAGCGATATAATTCGATTTTCTGAAACGTGTCGATTCATTCCCATGCCAGTCGATCAGTCACTGCAGGTCACCGCCATATCAGCCTTTGATGATAATTATCTTTGGCTGATACACGATCACGAATACGCAGCCATCGTTGATCCCGGCGATGCCACGGCCGTTGAAGCAGCACTGGCCACGCATCAACTCAAGCTGGCCGCTATTCTACTCACTCACCATCATGCTGACCACGCTGGCGGCGTTCCTGCCCTGCTCAGGCATTGGGATGTACCGGTTTATGGCCCCGCGCGCGAACGAATACCTGGTATTGATCATCCTCTCCTTGAGGGGGATGTGGTGACTCTGACATCGCCCTCGCTGCAGCTGCAGGTGCTTGATGTTCCCGGTCACACCGCAGGCCATATCGCCTATGTCGCCGCCGATGAGCACTGGCTTTTTTGTGGCGACACACTCTTTGCCGGTGGATGCGGTCGTTTGTTCGAGGGCACCGCAGAACAAATGACGCAATCGCTGGAAAAAATAGCGGCATTACCAGACAACACAAAAGTGTATTGCGCGCATGAATACACTGTATCGAACCTGCGCTTCGCAGTAGCGGCCGAACCTGATAATCAGCGCACTGCAGAACGACTGGCGACCGCACAAGCTTTGCGCGCACGCGGTATCGCAACGGTACCTTCGACCATAGTCGAGGAAAAGCTCACTAATCCGTTTCTGCGTTATCGAGCAAAATCCATTATCGAGCGCCTGAAAAACAGTGGTCGACTACAGGTAGATGATCCGATTGCCGCCTTTGCAGCACTTCGCGAATGGAAAAACGTTTTCAGGTGATTTGTCATTGCAAATTCAGCGCTGATTCTGCTTGACGGAATTTCATGGGTTTGCATACACTTGCTGCAATTCAATTATTTTAACTGGGCCCAGTGTCCGGTGATTTCCCCAGGGCCCATGTCTCATCTCCGAACAACCAAGCAAGCATCAGAGGTTTTCGTATATCCCCGCCGGTCTCTGGCGCTAATTTTCTGCCTGTTGACCAGCCTTTCGGCGACGGCCAATGACTTGACTATACCGCCTTCGCAGCCCGCCACAAGCACGTCCCGAGATTTAGCGGCAGAAGCACCTCAAAATCCAGCCTCGTCAGAAGACAACATCCTGGCCGAAGATATCGAGCTGCAAAATTTTGACGTGTGGGAGCGTATCCGCAAAGGCTATGCGATTCCGGATCTGAACAATCCGCTGGTCGCAACCCATTCGACCTGGTATACCGCCCGCCCGGATTATCTTCAGCGAATCACGCAGCGCGCCTCTCGCTATCTTTTTTATGTCGTGCAGGAGCTTGAGAAGCGCAACATGCCGACCGAGCTTGCGCTGCTGCCTTTCATCGAATCTGCATTCAATCCGCAAGCCTATTCCACTGCCAAAGCAGCAGGCATGTGGCAATTCATACCAAGCACCGGACGCGATTACAACCTCAAGCAAAATGTATTTCGAGATGAACGCCGTGATGTACTGGCCTCGACCAATGCAGCGCTGACTTATCTGCAACGACTATATGGCATGTTCGGCGACTGGCAGTTGGCGCTGGCAGCTTATAACTGGGGTGAAGGTTCGGTCTCGCGCGCCATTACAAAAGCACAAGCAGCGGGCAGGCTTATCGATTACAACAGCTTGTCAGCTTACATGCCAGCAGAGACACGTAATTATTATCCGAAGCTGCAGGCAGTAAAAAACATCATCGCCGCTCCTGCGCAGTACGGCATCACACTGCCGGTCGTTGACAACCAGCCTTTCTTTGTCAGTATTAAAAAAACCCGCGATATCGACGTTAAGCTAGCCGCTCAACTGGCCGAGCTGCCAATGGAAGAGTTCAAAGCATTGAACCCGCAGTTCAATCGCCCGGTGATCACCGGTAGCCCGAATACGCAAATTTTGCTGCCGCACTCGAATGCGGAAAAATTCAAGGAGAATCTGTCAAAATGGACGCGCGCCTTGTCAAGCTGGACTGCCCATAAAGTGACGGCGGCACGCGAACGCATTGAGAGCATTGCGGCGCGCTTCAAAACTACGCCAGAGCTCATCCGTGAAGTCAACGCAATACCGCCTAACATGCATCCCAAGGCGGGCTCAACGGTACTGGTCCCCAAGCCACCCGCCGACGCCGACAAGGACATTGGGCAGGAAATCGCAGATAACGCGATGCTCGCTTACGAGCCCGATGAGCCACCACGCAGAAAAATCACGATCAGGGCTGCCAAACGCGATACTGTCGCCGGCATCGCAGCGCGCTACAAAGTCAAACCTGAAGACATACGCGACTGGAACAACCTGAAGAACGACAAGCTGACTGCGGGGCAGTCGCTGCGTCTGGAAGTTCGGGCTGGCCGCTCAGTGGTCAACCGCGGAAAAGGAAGGCCCGACGCCAACGCCGAGAGAAAAATTGCCGGCAAATCCGACAAAGGAAGCGATCCGCGCCGCATCCGCACCGCCGAGAGACATGCAAGCAAGCGAACCAAAATCGCATCAGTCAAGCACATTAGCAAAACCGACAGAGACTCGCATCGTCAGGCACGATAAACCCGATCTTCAGAGGAAGGGCATTGCCACGTCATTCAACAACAAGGAAGCCGCCCGTTAGCCAATCTCCTGCGGCGAAGATTGAATCCGGTACTTTCCTTCGAATTAGTAAACCAGTCACGCGAAAAGTTTTTCAGGCAGCCAAGGACGTACCGATCAAGCGGCGCCAACCAAAAGCCGGTGACTGGGTGCGCCGCTGCAGCAAGCACAGCCGTACGGCAAACCGGCTTGAAACCGCTAGCGACCTCACGAGATAGGTTCTGAATGAAACCGGAGATTTTTGCATCGACATCAATGGCGACAAGTGCTTGATTTTGCTAGGTCCCATGTCGCACCGCAACGCTCGCCCTCCATGAAACGTGAGTTTGTTCAGCTTCTCCCTAGTCAATGCGTGCTGAAATTGGCTGCAGCCAGCAATCGCTGAGTATAAGGATGCTGGGGTGAAGTCAGAACCTCACTGCTTGCTCCGTTCTCGACCACTTTGCCGTCTTTCATCACAATCACATGGTGCGCCATCGCACGAATCACTGCCAGATCGTGACTGATGAACAGATAAGCCATACCGTGCTTCTGCTGCAATTCAGCCAATAATTCAAGTACCTGATACTGCACTGACACATCCAGCGATGACGTAGGCTCATCCAGCAAGATGAGCGCAGGCTTGAGTACGAGTGCGCGTGCAATCGCGATACGCTGCCGCTGTCCACCAGAAAATTCATGCGGATAACGCGACATCATCGACGGCAACAAACCGACTTCCTGCAAACCGGCACCCACGGCCTCGCGCAATTTCGCTTCTGACAAATGCGGCTTGTGCAATGCCAGTCCCTCACCAACAATTTGTTCAATCGTTCGGCGCGGCGACAGCGATGCGAAGGGATCCTGAAAAACCACCTGCATCTGCGCACGCAGCGGCCGTAATTGACTCGCCTCCATCGTACTGATGGGCTGTCCATTGAAAACGATATCGCCCTGTGTGCAGGCAACCGATAGCCGCAAGAGCGCCATGCCTAGCGTGGATTTTCCCGAACCAGACTCACCCACGATACCGAGTGTCTCGCCCTGGGCCAGCGAGACATCCAGTTGGTCGACCGCGAGAAATTCTTTTTGTCTGAACCAACCTTGCGGTATGGCGAAACTGCAGCGCACCCCTTCGGCTTTGAGCAAAGGGCGCGCGTCAGACACCAGATCACCGACCATGCGCTTGGCATGGCTGGCAAGCAGTCGCCGAGTATAGGCTTCACGTGGCGCACTGAACAAGGTATCGGTATCCGCAGTCTCGATCAAACGACCCTGCTGCATCACGCCGACACGATCAGCAAAAGATTTCACCAGATTTAGGTCATGCGTGATCATCAGTACCGACATTTGATCTTCTCGCTGCAGCTGATT
>SYFN01000280.1 GCA_005800405.1 Burkholderiales bacterium | reverse complement strand
TTCTTCTTCGCGGCGTATTCTAGTTCGGAGAAACTAGTTTGCATGAGCAGTCTCGCTAGCAGGGGGCGTAGACGTAATTCTAAAAGAACAACTGCGTTACGGGAAGGCCTTCGGGGAATAAATCAGCGCTTCCTTAGCTTCTTCCGGCAGAGGCTTGTGCGCGGCTAACCACGCGGGACGACATCAGGTGTGGGTATCCGGTGCCCAATGGGAAAGCGAACCCGTTGCCCTTCGACCTGACTGCTAGTTATAACTATGAAAATTAAAAACCCCTCTCGTCAGGCCGCTTGCGGCGGTCGCAGTACCCTGCCCTACCAGCGTGCGGTGTGCGGTGCCGCGCCCATGCCATCGGTCTGACGAGAGAGGTTCTCAGGCGCTGACGCAAGACCATGGCAAACGTGGATAATGTGGGCGGCGGCGGGAAGACTGTCGCCCGACCGCGGTGGGGTCACCTTCTGCTGCCAGCTTTACAATGACCGTTCATTTTTGCGAACCGATCAGGCCATGTTGGATAACGATTACGCCATACCCATTATCATTTCAGTCGTTACGGCACTATTGATTGGCGCGCTGTATTTGTTCACGACCTTCTTTCAGGATGGCGAGGACGAGTAAACAGCAGCCTGGCGATTCAATCAGCTGTAGCGTCTCGCCTGTCACTTTTTTTAGGATCTTCATGAATCACACCCGTTTGCTCTGCACGCTCGTTGCTGCTGCTGGCTTTACCACTGTCGCTGTCGCTGAAACACCGAAAACCGAAACGCTGCCGTCCGGTGTCGTCATTGAGCACCTGAAAGAGGGTACGGGTCCGACCCCGACGGTCAATGACATTGTGGTGGCTCATTACCGGGGTACGCTGGCTGATGGCAAGGAATTCGACAGTAGCTACAAGCGCGGAGAGCCATCTGCATTTCCGTTGACACGTGTTGTGCCATGTTGGACTCAGGGTGTGCAAAAAATCCGCGTAGGGGGCAAAGCCAAACTGACTTGCCCGCCCGCGACTGCCTATGGTGATCGCGGATATCCTGGCGTGATTCCTAGTGGCGCGGTACTGACCTTCGAGATTGAACTGGTGAGCATCAAGAAATAGGTGCAAGCTATTCAAGCGGGCATTACCGCTCGATAGTGCGCGTGACCAGATTGCGATAGGCCGAACCCGGGACGATGGGACTCCGTGGCATGTGGGTTCGGCCCTCGTGTGGTGTGAGCATCGACGCCGCGATGACGATGGTCCGCGACCGAACGCATAGCGGCATTGGGGTGGGGTTTTATGCGCGTAGGTCGACGGTACCACCGGTTACGAATGAACTTGCATCGACGGGGCGATCGGGTGGCGCTTTGCGGGGTTCGTAGAGGGGTGTATAAAGTGATTCGGTGCGTTGCCGTTCGGTCAACTTATTTTGTTCCGCTTTCAAGAACTCGGTTTTCGATACATCGTCATTAAACTGCTCGGTTCTCAGGAATTCACGCTCGGGCACCGCCATGCTGGTGTTTTGATTTTTTATCTGGGTTGAGTCCTGCTGAAGCGCTCGTACGCGCTGTTTCTCATCGGGGCGCGGTAAATCCTTGTAGGCCACCGCGTGATCCAGGTCTTTTTTGTACGTGGTCAGGCTGCGATCCCGGTTTTGAAATATATCCGAGGAAGTATCGATTCTTGGCATAGGATCCTTGGGCTTGTTCTGAGGGTACCGATGCTGGATCATACGACATAATTTTGATACCCGAGTGTGCTGTCGGTTATCCTCTGGGCTGAATATCCTGTTGATGAGGCATGCCTTGCCTTTGCCTTCATGGTCCCGATCAGATTAGCTCCCATCCCCCGTCTGCTGGGTAAAGTTCTGTTGGCTTTGCTCGCCGTCGTCGTTCTGCTGGCCAGCCTCATCTTCTATGTGGCGGTAGCGGGTATTGCGATCGATGCTGGCCCATACCGCAAACCTTTGCAGACCATGCTCTCGGAACAACTGGGTCGCCAGGTAAATCTTGACGGTACTCTGGATCTGCAAATCAGCCTGACACCGGCGCTTCGTGCTCGCGATGTCCGTATCGCTCAACCTGACAGTTTTGGTGCGTCCGATTTTGTTCGTGTCGGTGAGCTGCAGGTTCGCCTTGACCTCTGGCCATTGGTCCACGGCCAGTTCAAGGCAGATACCTTATCTGCCAGTGGTGTGAGCATCTACCTGAAGCAGCGGGCCGATGGTACCAACAACTGGACTTTTCCAAATTTTGCCGAGAGCCCCGCCAGCTCGTCCTCCAACCCATCCGATACGGATGACCTGCCCGAGCAACTATCCGGTGTCGATATCCGCAAGATCGAGTTGCGTGACCTGAAAGTGCAATTTCGCGGTGTGAATGACCAGCCGGTTTTTTTTGAATTGCGTAAATTCGAGGCCAGCGTGCCTGTTGACGGGCCTTTGCGCGCCACTGCCGAGGGAAGTGTCGACAAAACCATGCCGTATGCAATCAAGATAGACGGCGGGCGGCTGAGTGACTTGGTCCGAGGTAAATCTGCCTGGCCCGTGTCTCTGCGGCTTGATTTCGCGGGCGGTCTGATGACGGCGAGCGGTACATTGTCCCAGGCTGACACGCAGCTCCGGTTCGGTCTGGGCACGCCAGATCTTGGCAAGTTCGGACGCATTATCGGTGTGGATTTGCCCAATGCAGGCAATGCCGGCATTGCGGGTGCCTTGCAAGTGAGACCGGGCCAGGTGGACATCCGTCAGCTCTCGGGTGCGTTGGGAAAGTCGGTAATGACGGGCGAGTTGTCCATCGATACGCGTCAAGAGCGCACCCGCTTGTCCGGAGACCTGACACTGCCGGTGCTTGATCTACGGCCGTTTCTCGGGCAGGACACTGGGGAGAAACCGCCGACGGACTTTCGCGCGCTGTATCTGAGTCTGGCCAAAGCTCGCCTCGATCTGCAGCAGCTCAATCAATACGATGCCGATCTCAATCTCACCGTCGATAAGTGGCTAAGCCTGCCCGGTGATATACGCAACGCATCGCTCAGGCTCCAGCTCGATTCGGGTAGCCTCAGCATGCCGGTTGAAGCGACCATCGCGTCCTTACCGTTGAAGGGCGAGCTCAACGTCGATGCGGCCCACGCCGTGCCCACCTTTGGTATCAGTCTCGGCGCCAAAAACGCCAGGGTTGGCAGCCTGGCACAGCTGCTCACGGGGCTGCCGGGGATTGATGGACGACTGGGGCAATTGATAATCAGCTTGTCCTCCGAAGGAAACAACGGCCAGGTATTGATGAAAAAACTGGCGTCACGCTTTGAGATCAATCACAGTAGCCTAAGCTACGGAAATGTCAGCGGTGGCAAGCCCGTCAATTTTTCCGTCGACAACATGCGGGTTGAGCTGCCTGCCGAAAGCACACTGCGCGGCAGCTTCAAGGGAAAGTTGTTGGGCAAGCCACTCGAGGCGAAGCTCGTCGGTAATGATCTCGTCAGCATCGTCAAATCAGGCAGTTCCCCGATTGAGTTTATTGTCCAGTCCGGACGCATATCGGCACGCATTGCTGGCGTGCTGGACGCCAGTCACGATACGGCACAGCTGCAATTCAGTCTGGGTGCATCTCACGCTGGTGATGTCGCGGCTTGGCTGGGCTTGTCGCCGGAGGCGCGTGCGCCGGTTGCACTCGCAGGCCAGTTGAACATGGCCGATGACCAGTGGAAGCTGAGCAACCTGGTATTTCAGCTTGGCCAAAGCGGTGTGTATGTCGAACTGTCGCGCAGTCGCCAACACGGCAGACCGCTGCTGTCGGGTCGTGTCGAAGCGACCAGTGTGCATGTGGCCGAGCTTGAATCGATTGTCTTGGGGAGTTCGACAGGCAAGGCGAATGCCCCGCCGAAGTCATCCGCGACGCTCGACATTCCACTTCTGCCCAGGCGGCTCGCATTCGATGATGCTGATTTGCGTCTGAGAGTGCATGGGATCCAGGGCGCGCGCTTGCCGATGGGCGAGCTGGGCTTTGATGTGCATTTGCGTCAAGGCTATATGCAGAGCTCGCCGTTTTTTGCGGAGATCGCCGGCGCACGATTTGACGGTGCGCTGATGCTCGATTTGCGTGAGGAACCGCGAGTGCAGCTGTGGCTGGGTGCTGCTGATGTCGATGTCGGCAAGGTGCTGCGTCAGTTGAAGTTGGTCCGCGATCTGGACGCAGGTTTTGATCGATTGAATGTGTATCTGGATAGTCATTCGGCACAACTCTCCAGCCTTCTGGCGAACGCGAAACTCGTGGGTGAAATCAGGGGTGGCCGGCTGGCCATGCGCGATGCAAATAGTGGCACCAAGGCCACTGTGATGATCCGGCAGGGCATTCTGACTGCGATGCCCGGAGAGCGGCTGCGGGTCGAGATCGGTGCCGCTCTGGATGATCTGCCGCTCGAGTTGGCCTTGTACAGCGCGCCAGTCAAAGATCTGATCGATGCATCACGTCGGGTCCCCTTTGAGCTGTTGATGTCGGCGGTCGGTACGCGATTGAGTCTCAGCGGTACGATGGATCGCGATATTGAGGCGCGCGATATAGAGCTCGGCATGAAAGTGCAGGGTGAGCGACTCCATCAGCTTGACCAACTGTTGCAGGTTTCTTTACCTCCTTGGGGTCCATGGTCCGTGGCCGGTCGCTTTCGGATGTCGACACGTGGTTATGAGGTTGAGGATATGCAACTCAAAGTGGCCAGCAGCACCCTCAGTGGACGGGGAAGTTTGGTCACTTCGACAGGACGTCCCCGATTGACGATTGCGCTCAATGCGCCACTGATTCAGCTGGACGATTTCCGTCTCAATGGCTGGTCTGCGACCGAGGCACAGCCGACAGGCGCAGCGCCTGCCGACCGCGCAACGGACCAGGAAGCCTTGCGCAAGACTGCCACCGAAAAGAGCGATCAGATTCAGGGCTTGCTCAGTCAGGCGACGCTGAAAAAAATCGATGCATCACTCGCAGTCCGAGTCGAGCGCGTCATGTCTGGCAGGGATGTACTCGGCAACGGCGATATCGTGGTCCGGCTGCGTGATGGTCGTGCCGACATTGGTCCAATCAAGGTCGAGATGCCTGGGGGCTCAGCCGTTTGGTCACTTGCCTATGAACCCACGGATCGCGATGTCATGGCTCATCTGAAAATCGATGTCGATAATTTTGATTATGGTGTTCTGGGCCGTCGCATCAAGCCTGAGACTGATATCGACGGTCGCTTCACGCTGCACGCCAATGTCAGCTCGCGCGCGCCTCGCTTGTCGCAGATTCTGCGTCATGGCAGCGGGCAGATCGACTTTGCGGTGTGGCCCAAGAATCTGCGTTCCGGCGTATTCGATATGTGGGCGGTCAATGTCCTGACCGCTCTGCTGCCAACGATCAATCCGAACAATGAATCCAGAGTCAATTGCGCGGTGGGACGCTTCGGTCTTGACCATGGCAAACTGGTGCAGCGTACGTTGGTGATTGATACCAGTCAGATGCGAGTTACGGGGAATTCCTCGGTTGATTTCGCTAATGAGACATTGAACATTCGATTGCAACCTCAGGCGAAGACGGTACAGTTTCTGAGTCTGGCTACGCCCATCGAAGTCAGTGGAAATTTCAGCAAATTTCAGGTCGGGGTTCGTCCTGGGGATGTGGTGGAAACCGTGGTTCGAATGGCGACATCCATTATCTGGGTGCCCATCAAAAAACTCTTCTCCGAGAAAGTACCTGTCGATGGCAACGATGTTTGCTTGTTGCCCCCAGCATCCTGATACCGGTGGCAGTTACATTGCCTTGCCGACCTGCAGCATCTTGATCGCGAATCGCTTGTGGAAAATCCTGGTTCCGGGTGACGGTCGCCACCACCACTGAGACCGAGCCAGACTTTCCTGAGCGCCTGTCGTTCCTTTTATGCTCGGCGTCACAGATTACCCCACGCGATCCGTGATCTTGATTTCAGCTCGGCTCTGCCACCGCAAGGCGGCAGAGCTAGCGAATGACAGGCGTGTCGTATTTTGGTCGGTCTCAGTTTTTGTAGGGCGCCACCGGCAGGCTCGGAACGCTGGCAAAATGCGCAGGTACCTCGCCAGTGAGCGTGTTGAGGAAGGCGACGATGTGCGATACGTCATCATCGCTCAGGTTTTTTCCGAGTTGGAGGCGTGCCATCACACGCACGGCATCGTCGAGCTTGGCCACCGATCCGTCATGAAAATACGGCGGTGTCATTGCCACGTTACGCAGCTGGGGCACCTTGAAAATATAGGTGTCCTCCGGTTTTTGGGTATCGTGGAATTTGCCTTTGTCGCGGCCTTTGAGTAGCGCCATTTCCTTGCTGCCCGTTGCCAGCCAATAGTCTTCAGTAAGACCGAACTTCTGGAAGCTTTGCCCGCCAACCACTGAGCCGTTATGGCAGCCAGCGCAGCCATAACTCATGAATTTATCCAATCCGATTTTGGCGTCCTTACTGATGGCTTTCTGGTCGCCCTTGAGGAAGCGATCGAAAGGCGCTGGCGTCAGCAGAGTGCGCTCGAAAGCGCCGATAGCGGTGGCCCAGTTCTCTGCGGTGACCGGCTCTTTCTCATTCGGAAAAGCTTTTTCGAAAAGCGGCACGTAACCGAGCGATCGCATTCTCTCTTCCGCTTCGGCGTAGGTCTTGTTGCCGTAAGCGAGCGGGCTGAGCAGGGCTTTCATGGCCTGCTCTTCAACGCTGACGCGGTTGCCGCCGTAGTGCTGCGCAATGAGCAAAGGGGTGTTGAATACCGTGGGCGCATTACGGGGCAGCAGGGTGCCATGAACACCCACTGACAAGGCAAGCGAGTCCGCACCGTAGTAGCTGGGGTTGTGACAGGCCGCGCAGCTCATGCGGCCGTCCGTTGAGACGCGGGTTTCAAAAAACAGCTTCTTGCCCAACTCGATGCGCTCGCTGGAATGCGGGTAGTCATCGACATGCGCCGTGTCGGGCAGGGCTTTGAACAGGCCGCGGGCTCGTTCGAGCAAGGCCTTGTCAGTGTTCTCGGCGACCGCCAAGCCGACAAGAACCGAGGCGGTGATGGCAAGTGCGGTCAGCGCGCTGAGTTTGCGAAAGTTTTTGGTCATGGCCTCGCTCCTGATTGATGGTTTGTAGGCTATTGAGGCGTTTCCTTAAATCAATTTTGCGCCATTTGCTGCAATCCTGCACCCTCCGGGGAAACCGCCCGGAGTGCCGTGGCGAAGGTGGGGATCAGAAAAAGTGACGCATGCCGATTTCCATGCTCCATCTAATTCCCAGACGGTTGTCGTTGCCAGATATGCCCGTGCCGGGCCTCAAATAGAAACCAGTTTTCGGCGTGAAAAACCGACCCAGTTCAGCCTTCACATTGGAGCTGTAATGGTTGGAGCGCTCGTGATCAAACCAGTAATTGACCTCAACAAAACTGTAGGTCCGAGCCGGCCAGCGCGTGAGGAGCGTAGTTCTGAGGTTGGTGTAGTGCACGTGCTCCCGGCTGCCGTCTCCCCCTATCGCCAGACCGTGCTGCACAAAAGGGAAAAATATCGATTTCGCGGACGGGATGTCGATCGACCAGAAGGCAAAGGGCGCCAGCACGTGTTTTCCCAAGGTCAGATTCGCACTACTGGCCGTATCCAAACTGATCTCGGAACCCACCACCAAGGCGTAGCCCTCGTTTCGTGCTGCGCGCCAAGCGAGCCGGGTTGTCAGATTGCCAATGCCCTCGGATGGGCTGCTGCTACCAGGATCGTAGTGAGCGATGGGTAGCTCAGTGCGAATGGCGAGCGAATTGCTGAAAGCGTATTCCACCCGGGGAACAATCAGCATCATCGATGCCGTGCCGTAGTCAATGTATTCGCTACGCAAATCAAAACGGTTTTTGAAATCGGTGGGATCAATCCGCTTGGTGACATCCATGGTGTTTTCGGGCGGTCGCGCTTCGGGTGCGGGCCCTTTGGATACCGAGTCCTCAGCGCCAACGCTAGACATCATCAACATGGCAAGAATGGCAGCGCAAAAATAAGTGATGGGCCGTAGGTAGCCAGATGGAAATACCTCGTTATTGTTCATTTTAATTTTTTTAATTCAGCGTTCGACCCTTGTCGATCAGCGTGTTTCGGCGGGTTTGCGTCCAGCCAGCCACCCGACAGCCGAATGCAATTAACGGGTCGATCAGCTCTTTGATGTTTTATTATAAATATAGCACGCATCTGTGCGATATTCGATATTTTGCCCAATTAAAGCTCCACTGCCGTAAAATTCAGGGTACCGATAACCCTCGAGGCAATCGCTGACCTACCCGGACAGTTTGATTTTCCTCCCGCATGACGTATTGCCTACCTATGGCTTATGTTTTCACGCGTTTGGTCTCCCTGATCCTTTTCTTGTGCGCTCTTCAGTCACAAGCCCAGCCTGCGGCATGGAAAGAGGATCTTCAACCGCTACCCACATCGTCCTGGAATCGCGAGCGAGCAGCGCATTTGCTGGAGCGTGCCGGATTCGGCGCGACGCCATCCGAAATAAACCGCCTTGCAGCGATGACGGCAGAGCAGGCAGTGCGTTCTTTAGTGCGCTATCAGAGCATCCAGCAGACCCTGCCAGCATTCGATCCCTCTGACAGTTTTGATGATGGTCTTGATCCTTTTGCGGTGTCTCGTCCTGCTGCCACAGACCTGGCGCGTGACAGGGGCGAGGCACTGGGTGTGAAGGTCAAACCTGCGGGTAATCGGCGCATGCAGCAGGTGGCAGATCGTTTCCTTTATTGGCTGCGTGCCAGCAAGCTGGAAACACAGCGCCTTGCCTATTGGTGGGCAAATCGCATGCTGCTAACGCAGTGGCCATTGGAAGAAAAAATGACACTCTTCTGGCATGGCCATTTTGCGACCAGCGAGGAGAAGGTTCGCGATTTTCGAAAAATGCATCTGCAAAACGAGCTGTTTCGTGCTCAGGCAACCGGTAATTTCCGCAGCTTGCTGATTGCAGTCGCCAAAGACCCGGCGATGTTGGCTTATCTCGACGCCGGCGTCAACGTCAAAGGCGCACCGAACGAAAACTTCGCCCGCGAAATCATGGAGCTTTTCACGATGGGCGTCGGTAATTACTCTGAACTTGATATCCGAGAGGCCGCACGCGCTTTCACTGGCTGGAATTATCAGGGGGTGAAATTTGTAATCAACCCTGCGCTGCATGACAACGATCCGAAAACCGTATTGGGTCGCACCGGTAATTTCGACGGCGAGCAGGTGATTGACCTTATTTTGGCGCAGCCAGTGACCGCGGAATTCGTTGCAGGGAAAATTTACCAGTATTTTGTGCGAGAAGATCTCTCGCCTGCATTGCAGGCTCGGCTGGGTCACGTGCTGCGTGACTCGCATTACGAGATTGCGCCTTTTCTGGAAACGATATTCCTGTCGCGGGATTTTTACAGCGATGCCTCGGTTGCGACTCGTATCAAGCCACCTGTCGAGCTGGTCATTTCCACCTACCGGAAAATGGGCATGAAAGAGGTGCCGGGCATCCCTGATTTCAATGACCTGACCGATGCGATGGGGCAGAAACTGCTGTTCCCACCGAATGTCGCCGGCTGGGCACAGGGCCGCAGCTGGATCACGCCGGGCTTGCTGCTCTTGCGGGGGAATTTCGTGTACGACACCGTTTTTCCGCCGATTGATTTCGTCGCCAATGATCGCGTGCCAAACGGGCGCTATCAGATATTGAGCGTGGCCGAAAAACTCGCGCTGGGATTCGACGTCACCACAGCGACCAAGCCTGATGGAAAAGATCTGACCTCCATTTCCATGCAAGCTGATCGCGATGAAGATTTCAATACGCGCCTGGCGAGTTATCACGCCTGGCGCAAGGCCATCGAGAAAGTCAAACCCATACCGCGTACCACCGCGCAGCTGGATCTATCTGCCCTGGTGCGTGCCGCGGGCTGCAAGACTGCGCGCGAAGCGGTGGATCATTTGCTGCTGCGTTTTGTGTCGGTACCCGTAAACACCGCTACGCGTGACGGTATGGTGGCGATGCTCGAAGCCGATCTCGGTACGGCAGACCTCCAGCAGGCAGATACCTATATGGAAGATGCATTGCGCAATGCGCTGCACGTGATTTTGTCATTGCCTGCATATCAATTGGGATGAAAATGGAACACGCACATTTGGGCATGACGCGACGTGATTTGCTCAAGGCGCTGGCTGGTGCAGGGCTCGTGTCTGCGCTACCGGCAGGTATCTCACATGCCGCGGCGCCGTTATCGAAACGCATTCTTGTGGTGGTCGAGCTGTCCGGCGCCAATGATGGACTCAACACCTTGGTACCGTACGGCGATGATGCGTATTACCGCCTACGGCCCAAAATTGGCATTCGCGAGACCAAGCTGCGTAAGATCGATGACCACTTCGGTTTCAATTCGAGCATGTCGGGTTTCGAAAAGCTCTACAAGGATGGCCGTATGGCCATCGTGCATGGCTGTGGTTATGCGCAGCCATCGTATTCGCATTTCACGTCCATGGCCTACTGGCATACGGGTGTGCCGAATGGCGGTGAACCCTATGGCTGGCTGGGGCGAGTCGCCGATGCAATTGACCCCGAGCTCACACCGAATTTCCTGGTCAATATCGATGAGCGGCAGTCGCTCGCGGTACGAGCGGCGCGTCATGTGCCCGTGGTCTTTGATGATCCGGAACGTTTCATGCGCAGAGGCTTGCATCAAAGCCGCTCAGTGCTCGACAGCGTGAAAGCGTCGCAATCTGACAATCCATCGCAGCGGTTTCTGGATGACGTGGCACAGAGCGCAAAACAGGCATCGCAACGCGTGAGAGCAGCATGGGACAGCTATAAGACCCCGGTTGACTACGGCATCATCGCGCTGGATCTGCCCAAGGTGGCCTCAATGATCGCTGCCGACCTGCCCACGCGGCTGTATCACGTCGGGTATCGGCACAATGCCTTTGACACGCATGTGCAACAGGTGGATCAGCATCAGCGCCTGCTGAGTTATGTCTCGGATGCGCTCGCAGGTTTTATCAAGGACATGGATCGTATCGGCCGCGCAGATGATGTGACCGTGCTGGTGTTTTCGGAATTCGGACGCCGAGTGGCCGAGAACACAAGCCTGGGCACCGATCATGGCACGGCCAATCATATGTATGTGATTGGTAAACCTGTGCGAGGTGGTCATTACGGCAAAGCGCCGCTCCTCACCGATCTCGATGAGAACGGCAACCTGAAGTACACCACCGATTTCAGACAAGTTTATGCCAGCCTGATCGAGGGCTGGCTAGGATACGCCGACAGCAAATCACTGTTGTCCGGGCAGTTCAGCACATTTCCGCTTTTTACTTAGGGAGACGCTCAACAAATCCGCGTTTTAGGGCGAGCCAGCGCAGTTGTGCGACGCGGGGATCAATAAAATCAGGGTCTTAGTGCCATTGATCTTGCCACAAACATTGCCGTATTTTTTAATCATCGCTTCCTTAGAGAACATCATGGCCGCGCATTTCGATCTTCCCGATATTCGTCTTTTCGTCAACATCGCAGAGGCGAACAGCCTCACTCGCGGCGCCGAGCGCTCGCATATGTCCCTGCCTGCAGCCTCCATCCGCATCAAGAATCTGGAAGAGGGACTGGGTGTGAAACTGCTTTACCGCACCAGCCAGGGCGTCACGCTGACCCCTCCCGGTCAGGCCTTCATGCATCATGCGCGGCTGGTACTGCAGCAGCTGACGGATTTGCGTGGTGATCTGGCCGAGTATGTGAATGGTTCTCGCGGTCATGTACGCATGCTGGCCAACACCACCTCCATGGCAGAGTTCTTGCCTGCGCTGCTGCCCCGATTTCTTGCGACGCATCCGGATGTGAACATCGATCTCAAAGAACGGCTCTCCAATGACATCGTGCGAGCGGTCTCCGAGGGCAAGGTCGAGATCGGTATCGTGGCAGGCAATGTCCGCACCGAGGGCCTGGAAGCGATTCCTTTCCGCGAAGACCGCTTGGTACTTGCCACCGCGGAGTCGCATCAGTTGGCCGGACGGGGGCGTATCGAATTCAGCGAGGCACTGGCGCATGATTTTGTGGGCATGCTGGAGGCCAGCGCGATTCATACCTTCCTGGCGCAGGCCGCTAATGAGTTGAATCAGCAGATCAAAATCCGTATTCAAGTCGGCAACTTCGAAACTGCCTGTCGCATGATTGAATCCAACGTTGGTATTGGCGTTGTGCCGTTCTCTGCCGCCAGCCGGCATGCAAAGAGCATGAGGATCAAGACTGTTGAATTATCCGATGAATGGGCGGTCCGCAAGCTGCAGGTGTGCGTACGCAGCATGCAATCGCTGCCCGCATTTGCGCGTGAGTTGGTTGAATTGCTCGTTGCGGAAGAACACGAACTCGCCTGACGCAGCACAGGAATGCCGTGCCTAACCGAGGCCCGGTCGTTGAGGGGGATGATTGGAAGTTCGAACGTCGCTGAATCCCCCCTTGCAGGGCACGCCATGGCCGTTTCGAGGACAGACCGCGTGCGGTCTGAAACCCCACAACACCGTTTGCTGGGATGAGGATTTTCAGGCCAACAGCGTTTGAAATGTCATCCCGGTGCAAACCGGGATGCAGCGTCTTTTCGTGGTAATCCTGCGTCGTATGTATGGGGAACCCGCCTCGCCATTCGATGAAAAACAATAAATATCAATAAGTTGAGACTTCTTTGTGAACCAAGACTTTATGTTACGTGACCCAAGTCATGCTTCCTTAAGTCGCCTCTAAGCGCCGCTTCCAAATTTCTGAATTGTTGGAACTGGTGGGATAGGTCAGACTTCGGGGCCCGAGCGTCTCCGCCCAGTCGATACGCTGCACCCCGAAGTAAGTCATTCCCAAGGAAATTCCATGTCCCATGCCAGCGACGCTCATCAGGATATCCGCGATGCCATTCGCGCATTGTGCGAACAATTCCCTGCTGAGTATTTTCGCCAGATCGATGAAGATCGCGGCTATCCAGAAGCGTTTGTCGATGCGCTGACGCAGGCTGGCTGGCTGGCAGCACTGATTCCTCAGGCCTACGG